>JADHXC010000058.1 GCA_016783135.1 Dehalococcoidales bacterium
CCTTCCTAGCCAGGAAGGAGCCTTCTGCGGAAGGGGGGAAATATTATATCTGGGGGACACCGGCAGAATCTGGTTTCAGATTCTGCTAACGTCATTCTGTAAGAATGACGCCCAGACACCCCTGCCAGAAGGGGGCGCCCTCAGAAGGGTGCGCCTCTAAGAAGAGGCGGCGCCCTCTGGACTCCCCTTTTTCAGCGCCCAGCTAGGGACCTTCACTAACCCCGATACTGTCCATCTCCGCTTCTAAATCCCGCCTGATACGCTCTGCATCTGTGGAAAGTGTCTCCCATTCCCTGGTGAGAGTGTCTATCGACTCCCTCAACTGGCGGTGCTTCTCAATAGCACGGACTACCCGGTCACTTTTCTGGTACTGTCCCTGGTCAGCGAACTGTCCTTCGATATCCTTCAGTTCTGTCTCAAGGCGTGAGAGTTCACCTTCAATCTCGGTAAGGCGCTTCTTTACCGGAGCGCTCTTTCGGTAGTACCGGTTCCTCAGTTCACCCTCCGCCTGCTTGCGTAAACGACGTCCGTCCCCGGTGTTCTCCCCTGCCCTGTTAGCAGGTATCGCCTCCCGAACGGATGCCTTATGCCTTCTTTCCTCGGACTCACGACCGTAGAGAAAGCTATCGTAGTCACCGGGGAATACCTGAAGCTGGCCATTGCGTATATCGATTATCTTGTTGGCAATCTGGCGGATGAGGGTACGGTCGTGCGTGATGAAGCACAGAGTACCACGGTATGCTTCCAGGGCATCGGTCAGTATCTCGCGTGAGGGGATATCCAGATGGTTGGTTGGCTCGTCCATGAGAAGGAAATTAGCCGGCCGAACGAGCATTTTCGCCAGGGAGACACGGGCTTTCTCGCCGCCGGAGAGGACGGATATCCTCTTAAAAACATCGTCTCCACTGAAAAGGAAGGCACCGGCAATTCCCCGCAAAATCTGCTCCGTTTCATCATGGGAAACACGGCGCAGTTCCTCGAGTACGGTGTTATTCGGGTCAAGAAGCTCAAGCTGGTGCTGGGCATAGTATCCTCCGGTCACCTTATGACCAAGCTCACGCTCACCCCGCTCGAAGGGGAGCACCCCGGCGAGAATCCTGAGAAGGGTTGTCTTGCCGGCGCCATTAGGCCCCACCAGGGCTACCCGGTCGCCCCGGTAAAGGGACAGATTGAGGTCCTTGTAGACAATATTCGAATCATAGGCTTTCCGGACATTGGTCAGCGTAACAACTTCCTGACCACTCCGAACCGGTGAAGGAAAGGTGAACCGCACCTTCTTTGTTGTCCTCGGTATCACCACCCTCTCCATCTTCTCCAGTCGTTTTATCCGGCTCTGTACCTGGCTGGCCTTGGTGTTCTTGGCACGGAACCGCTCTATGAAGCGCATCTCATGCTTAATCCTCTGCTCCTGTTTTCTCGCCGCAGCCTGCTTCGTCTCCAGATTTTTCTGGTGGGCATACATGTAGCTGTCATAGTTACCACTGTGGAGGAAGACCCCCTCCGGCTCAAAGGCGAGCACCTTTCCCACCACCCGGTTCAGGAAGGCACGGTCGTGCGAGGTGACCAGCACCGCTCCCTGGTACCTAGCCAGGTAGCTCTCGAACCAGATACAGGACTCCAGGTCGAGGTGGTTAGTCGGCTCATCCAGTAGCAGCAGGTCAGGCCCTATCATGAGGAGCCTGGCAAGACGGGACCGCATCAGCCAGCCACCGCTGAACTCGCTCAGTGGCCGCTCGAAGTCCGATTCGGCGAAACCAAGCCCGCCGAGGATAATCTTCGCCTCGTGCTCGGCATCGTAGCCACCGGCCACCTCGTAGCTGTGCTGGAGATTGCCAAGTTCTTCCAGGAGTGCAGTCGTGTTCTCCGAGTCCGGTTCTTCGGCCAGCATCTCCTGCAGTACCTCAATCCTGTGAGCGAGACCCGTTATCCGCGTTGAGGCGCTGGCAACATCCTCCAGCAGTCGACCTTCGGGTGACTGCGCAATGTCCTGCTCCAGGTAGCCGACGGTCATACCCCGGCGCATGGTCACACTGCCCGCATCCGGCCGGATATTACCCATAATAATCTCGAAGAGGGTAGTCTTGCCGCACCCGTTCGGCCCGATAACGGCCACCCGGTCTCTGGCACCCACGGTGAAACTGACGGCACTGAACAGGGTCCGGTCCGCATATGCCTTGTCTATATTTGTTACAGTCAACATGGTCAATCACGCACCACAGATAATTATACCGTCGCTGGAGTCCAAAAGGAAACACGAAGAGAGACTGCTCCGAAGAAGGAACGCCGTGACGGGGCTAGCGGTCAATCACGGCAATCACCGGCAGGTGGTCGGAAACGGTGGTTACAGGTACGAAGACTTCGCTCACCTGCAAGTCTGCGGATACCCATACATAGTCAATTCGCTGGTAGGGGTCAACCGATGTGAAGGTGTCTGCCGGCGAAGAGTCCACCAGGCCCGCAGCATCGATAAGCCCCGCCTGCCGCAATGTCTCCATCTCCGGTGCAGCCGGCTCGGCATTGAAGTCACCGAGGACAATGGTATTACTGGTGCCATTGAGGAACTGGACAAGACTGGTCGACTGTACCTGCCGTATCTCCGAATCCCCCTCGAGGTGATGGTAGTGAGTGGCAATTATGCGCAGCCGGTTTCCATCCCCGAGGTCTATCATAGCAGAGGTAAACCCGCGCAGTATGAAGAGGTCACGCGGTGGTAACTCGTGATTCTCGTGCTCAATGATGGGATACCGACTCAGTATCGCGTTACCCCAGAGCGGGTCGGCGGTGGGACCGGATACATAGGGCATGTCCAGCCTTTGCGAGAGCCAGGTCAGCATATCGACCCGGCCACTGATTACCCATCCGCGGGAGACCTCCTGGAGAGCTACGATATCGGGGCGACTTTCTTCAATGACCATGGCCAGGGCTTCCATGCCGAGATAGCCTGTGGGACTGAAGCCGTTGTGTAGATTGTAGGTCATCACCCTGACGGGGAATCCATTCCCGGACACCGGGGCAGGCTCCTCCCAGGCGATAGCGCCGGCCAGGGATGGCACCAGCAGGACAATAGCCAGCACCGGAAGCAGCCACAACCGGTGGCTAATGCCGATTCTATCACGCAAGCCGGCTGTGGAAAGTAATACGCAGAGCATCATCAGCGATGCAGACACAATTTCAAGAATGGTATTGTTATAAGGCAGGCTCATCTGGTAGACGACGTAGTAGCCCAGCAGAAGCACCACCAGCAGTATCATTCCTACACCATTGCCTACCACAAGTCGACCAAAACCTGAAGGACTTCTACGACTGTCAGCGGTAACCGCAAGCGCCACCAGAAGTAATGCGCTGGATATTTGACCCCCGAACACCGTCAGGGCTGCGAGCCAACCAGGCTCGGGGTACGGGAAAAGGCAAATAACAATCAGCACACTCCCACTGACAAGTGCAATCGGCCACAGTGTACGGCGCTGCCGTCCCAGCAGCCAGACTGCCGCAGCCAGGGCAACCAGCTGTCCGAAGACCACCCAGCCCGCAGCCAAGGGTAGACGCCACCCGGTTACCGCCACCAAGCGGGCAACATTCTGGAGCACCACAAGCTGCAGGAAGAAGAACGGACCAATGAACAGCCAGGCAGTAGTGCTCAGCCCCGGGACCACAGATTGTCTATTCACAGCGTCACGTGTTGCCGCTCCGCCAGCCAGGAACAACCACTGGAACACCACCAGCAGAGCAGTCACAAGCAGCGCCGGCCAGACCGGCTGCCAGACAGGGTCATAGGTCAGAAATGCACTGTGGAGTGCGGTGTCCAGTGCCAGCCCGAGCAGGAGTCCAAGAACAAAGTGACCGGCAGCCGAGCCGTTACGACGTCGCGCCTCATCCAGGCCGATTGGCAGGTACATCACGAACAATGCCGTCCCGACCATTGCCAGGACGAGGTTGAAGAGCGGCTCACCCCACCATACCTGCATCAGTAGACGGAGCAGCCCCAGGCCACCGGCAGTAACCGCTATCGCGCGACCGCTCCCCAGTAACCGGCGCAGTCCTCCGGCCAGAAAAGCCGTCAGAAAAACGGCAAGAGCCGCTATCCCGAGGTAAACGGCACCGAGGCCAAAGCGGTCGCCCAGTGTCCACGTCAGCCCGGGAATGAGTACCCGCAGAACCTGAAGCCCGAACATCACGGTCAGAGCCGGCAGACCTACCTCTGAAATGACGGAGCGCTCCGCGAGCACCCCTATGGAGCGCAGGACTGTCGTTCGTGCCCCGGCATTACTCTCAGGCATCGTCTCTCTCTGGAATACGCATGAAGCCCCTCACAGGTAAGAACTCTTACCTGCGGGGGGGGTGTTTTATCCTCGCAGGCAGTCACTGCTGTACAGAATTGACCCTGCCGCAGTGCGGGCATCGCACACTGGTTGTGCGTAGCTTGGGTGGTACTCTCAGCCTGGTACCGCACTCACAGTCTACGGTGCGGTACTTTTTCATTTGCCACATCAGGTCGGATACCTCGCGAGTGCGTTCCACCTTGTCAGGTTCGCGCTCTACCGGCGTGGTATCTTTTACCGCTCCCCTGATGCCAACAGTACCGGCACTGGCAAGCGTTGCGCCACCAAGGATATTCTTACCGCCCTTGTGAACGGAACTGTATGCGTTGTTATAGTCGGCCAGTGAGGCACCACCGCCCATGGAACGCAGTATACGTACCCTTTCCGAGATGGGTGGGTGAGTGCTGGTCAGGTCAGCTGCGGCCCTGCCCTTGGCACGGAACGGGTTGATGATGTACATCGGCGCCGTAGCCTTGTTGGCTGCCTGCACCGGCACCGTGGAAGCACCCAGTTTCTCCAGTGCCGAAGCCAGTCCCTCTGGGTATCTGGTGAAGACCGCCGAAGATGCATCGGCCATGTACTCCCTCTTGCGGGAAATGGCAAAGTAGATAAGCTGGGCAATGATTGGAGCCAGTATTGCCAGTACCAGCGCGACAATCATGATTATCATCTGTGCCTGACCACCACCGGCGCCGGACCGGGAGCTCCTCCGTCCGCCATACATCCCGCCGAAGAGCATCATCCGCGAGCCGAAAAAGGCCAGGATAACAATCGTACCCAGGAGAATCCCGCAGAGAGTCATCAGGAGGACATCACGGTTCCTGATGTGGGCTATCTCGTGGCCGATTACGCCCTGAAGCTCGTCACGGTTCAGCTTCTGAAGGAGCCCGGCCGTAACCGCCACGGATGCTTTTTTGGCGTCCCGCCCGGTGGCGAAGGCGTTCATCGACGGGTCGTCAATGATATAGACATCGGGCATCTTCTCAAGCCCGGAGGCAATCTGCATCTCCTCGACGATGTTGTAGAGACGCGGGTGGTCTTCACGCTTTATCTTCTTCGCCCGGGACAGCGTCAGCATGATGTTGTCCCCCTGAAACCAGGCCACCAGGTTCATTATCGCCAGCAGCGCCAGGGCAATCACCAGTCCGCCGATAGCGTTACCGAGGAAGGCCTCGCCCAGTAAATAGCCAATCCCCAGCAGCAGCACCGCCATTGCGCCGACCAGTATCACCGACCGGATTCGATTGGACCGAATCTGTTCCCACATCATGTCTGGCTATCTCTCTCGTTAGTGTAGTGTCTTACAAATGCCTTTACAGTCCCTGTCATTCTAGCAAGCCTATGAAAAACCCTTTCGACTATCCCCGTGCGGCCCATATGGGCCGCCTTACCCTTCCTGTCCAGGAAGGGGGAAAAGATTATATCTGGGGGACACCCCCAGACCCCTGCCAAAGGGGGCTTCGGCCCCTCTCGGAAGAGGGGGTGCCCCTCAGAAGGGGCCTGCCCTCTGGACTCCCCTTTTTCAGCACCCTGCTAGACTCGATCCGGGATACGTGTTTGCCCCCTGGATTCCAGCCTGCGCTGGAATGATATCAACATCCATCATACGTCAAGATATATACGAAACACTACACTAGGTGAAGCTGACCTTGGGTGCTTCCCTCTCCGCAGGGGCTTCTACCTCGAAGAACTCCTCTTCTTTGAACCGGAACATACCGGCGACCAGGTTGGAGGGAAACATCTGTATCTTGTTGTTAAGGCCGAGAACGGAATCGTTGAAGTACTGGCGTGAGAAGCTGATTTTGTTCTCTGTCGATGTCAACTCTTCCTGGAGGGCCAGGAAGTTCTGGTTCGCCTTGAGGTCGGGATAGTTCTCCACCACGGCCAGTAACCGACCCAGGGCACCGCTGAGCTGCTGCTCGGCCTGGGACTGCTGGCCGACGCCATGGCCGACCGCCTGTTGCGCCAGGTTACGCGCATTGGTTACGGACTCGAGTGTCTCCCGCTCGTGCTTCATGTAGCCCCTGACCGTCTCCACCAGGTTCGGGATGAGGTCGTGCCTTCTCTTTAGCTGGACATCTATTTGTGCCCAGGCATTCTTCATCTGGTTGCGCAATCGCACCAGACCGTTGTAGATAACTACAAGAGCAAACACAAGGACAACTACTATTCCCAGAACAACATATAGAGCAACCATAGAACACCTCCACAATAATCGATTGTTTTCCTGCCGTTATCTGTAAGTAATTGGTCTTTAGAGCCGGACCCAATCATTCTTGAAACTTGAACACTTCGCCCAGAAATGTGATGACACGCTCCTGGGAGTCCTCTTCCCCGGGTTGCTGCGCGGCCAGATGGGCTACCACTTGACCAACCTCCCCGCTGTCAAACCACAGCCCGTCCCCATCGGGGCAGGCGTCTATCACTATCACCGGTTCGTGACCGAGGTCCACCTTCTTCATCTTCTTGTGGCAAATAGGACACCGGCGCTTTTTCTCTGCCGACGCCACTTCCCCGGTTAGATGAAGGGCCTCAAGGCCGGTCGATTCCAGCTGCATCTTCTCCAGCAGAAGCTCTATCTCTCCGGCATCGAACCAGACTCCGGAGCAGTCCACGCAGTAGTCAAGCTCAATCTTCTCATGCTCGACGACTATCATCGGCTTGCCACATGCAGCACAGTCCATTTCCGCAATCTCCAGAAGACGTTCCACTAAGTGTAGAGAAATGACCGGCAGGTGTCAAGGAGAAGTACTATCTAGCAGGCTGCTGAAAAACCCTTTCGACTATCCCCGTGCAGCCCATATGGGCCGCCTTACCCTTCCTGGCCAGGAAGGGGGAAGATTATGCCTGGGGATACCGGCAGAATCTGGTTTCAGATTCTGCTAACGTCATTCTGTAAGAATGACGCCCAGACACCCCTGCCATAAGGGGCGCCACTCAGAAGGGGCGAAGCCCCTCTGGACTCCCCTTTTTCATCACCCTGATAGAGGAGGGGGCAAATGTTTATATGTGTGGGAAGCAGGCTTTGCCTGCTTCCCACACAAGAAGAAAACTTCCCATCTCTGCGAAGATTATGATTTTACTACCTGGCACTTAATATTATTGACAATGATACTGCGACCATGTTATTCTTATATTGTTGAGTAGATTGGTCAACAATAAAAAAGTTGGAGCTATGAAGCTTACTACCAGAGGACAATACGCCACCAGAGCTCTCCTCGACCTTGCTCTGCACCAGGACGATGAGCCGGTCCTGCTACGTGATATTGCCAATCGGCAGCAATTCTCGCAGCAATATCTGGAGCACCTGATTACACCCCTCATCGCAGCCGGCATCATGACCAGCACCCGTGGGCGTAATGGAGGCGTGTCGCTAGGGCGTCTACCGGAGGATATCGGGCTGGATGAAGTCATTCACCTCCTTGAAGGCTCCGTTGAGCTGGTACAGTGTGTCGGTAATCCCGGAGTGTGCCACCGCTCACATCTCTGTGCTGTTCGAGATGTCTGGGACGAGCTCAGGAAGGCAATCGATGGAGTCCTGCAATCAATAACCCTGCGAGACCTGGTCGAGCGCCAGAAGAATAAGGACCAAACAGCCAAGTGATGTTTGACATCTGTCAGGTCCCGCAATAAAGCAATACCCGGACGAGTTGATGCTAACCGTACAGGGGATAGAGGAGTAGAGGGAAAAGGACACGACTCATGTTCAATACCCTGCGAGAGGATATTCAGACAGTTTTCAAGGAAGACCCGGCAGCGAGGAGTATACTTGAGGTACTCATCTGCTATCCGGGGCTGCATGCTCTGTGGAGTCATCGACTCGCCCGCTTCCTGTGGCGCCACAAGCTGCGCTTAATGGGGCGTCTGGTGTCCCACATCAATCGCTTCTTTACCGGTATCGAAATACACCCCGGGGCTAGGATTGGACGGCGCTTCTTTATAGACCACGGTGCCGGAGTGGTAATCGGTGAGACTGCCGAAATCGGTGACAACGTGCTGTTGTATCAGGGTGTCGTTCTTGGCGGCACCACCCTGAGCAAGGGTAAGCGCCACCCCACAATAGGCAACAAAGTGGTAGTTGGTTCGGGTGCAATAGTCCTGGGTGCAATCACAATCGGAGACGGCGCTAGAATCGGTTCCGGCTCTGTGGTGGTGAAATCGGTCCCACCGGGAGCAACAGTGGTTGGCATTCCGGGAAGAGTCGTCGAGGACCGCTCGAGGACACTCTCCGACCTCGACCACGGACAACTCCCCGACCCCGTAGCCGAAGTAATCAGGCTGGTGCTCAGAAAACAGGAGAGGCTGGACGAACGTTTGCAGCGGCTCGAAACCGCGAATGGACTAACAGTCACCGCATTTGAAGACGACCTGAAAGACTGGCAGCAGGAGGTTGCCAGGGGATTCAGCCAGGGAGACGGAGTATGAAATCGGATACTCCGGTAATTCACGCAGGACACCGGACACAGTCCCGCCAGACCTCAACTGTGCTATACTGGTGCTTATAAAGGGATGGGAAACTGAAATGGTCAAGAGACGAGTGATGTTTACCTTCCCGCAGGAACATGTCAGAGAGCCCATCATCTATACTCTCGGTAACCAGTCCCAGTTAGCTACCAACATCCGCCGTGCCGATATATCCGAGGACAAGGGCTGGGTGGTACTGGAACTGGAGGGTAATCCCGAGGAGATAGAACAGGGAATCGCCAGGGTCACTGCCCGGGGTGTGAGGGTCGACCCTGCTAGCGGAGACGGTATCGAAGGATAGAGAATGAAACGCGTGTATCTTGATTATGCGGCAACTACACCGACACACCCTGATGTGGTCAGGGCGATGTTGCCCTATTTCACGGACTCCTTTGGCAACCCTTCGTCCATCTATTCCTATGGACAGGAAGCAAAAGGTGCTATTGAGGAAGCGCGTGAAAAGGTCGCCGCTCTCATCGGTGCCCGCGAGGATGAAATAGTCTTCACCAGCGGCGGCACGGAGGCGGACAACTTCGCTATCAAAGGCACTGCATTCGCTCATCGGAATGAGTTCGCTCATCAGAATGAGTTCGCTCATCAGAACAAGCGCAACCACATCATCACCAGCGCCATCGAGCACCACGCCGTCCTCGAAACATGCCATTTCCTGGAGAGACGCGGCTTCTCGTTGACCTATCTGCCGGTCGATGAGTATGGGCTGGTAGACCCGGCAGGGCTCAAGGAAGCCATTACGGACAATACAGTCCTCGTTTCCATAATGCACGCCAATAACGAGATAGGAACGATACAGCCGATTAAGGAACTGGCGGTCATTGCCAGAGAGGCCGGAGCCTACTTCCATACGGATGCGGTGCAGACCGTGGGTCATATTCCGATAAGCGTAGATGAGCTTGGTGTAGACCTGCTTTCGATATCCGCCCACAAGCTGTACGGACCCAAGGGTGTCGGTGCTCTCTACATCCGAAAGGGCACCAAGCTGGTCCCCTTCATGCACGGCGGCGGCCAGGAAAGGAACCGGCGTGGCAGCACCGAGAACGTCCCGGCGATTACCGGCTTCGGTAAGGCCGCCGAGATTGCCCGACAGGAAATGCCGGAAGAGGGTTCGCGTCTCACCATCCTCCGTGACTGCCTCATCAAGAGAATCTTCAAACAGATTGAGGACACGCGCCTGAACGGCCACCCGGTAAATAGACTGCCTAATAACGTCAATGTCAGCATCAGCTACGTTGAGGGAGAGTCGATGCTGCTCAACCTTGACCTGGAAGCCATCTGTGCTTCCACGGGTTCCGCGTGCAGTTCGTCCAGCCTCGAAGCATCCCATGTGCTCCTTGCACTCGGCCTGGCTCACGAACAGGCGCACAGTTCGCTGCGGTTCACCATGGGTAAGTGGACCACCGAGGAGGACGTAGACCGTGTAATGGAGACACTGCCACAAATCGTTGCCAAGCTCAGGGCTATGTCGCCACTGTTGAAAAGCCGATAGCAGGAGAAAAGCAAATGTCAGACGTTCAGTCATTATACAGCGAGAAGGTGATGGACCACTTCAGGAACCCCAGAAACGTCGGTGATATGGAGAACCCTGATGGTACCGGGCATGTCGGTAACCCGATATGTGGCGATATCATGGAACTCTATATCAAGGTGGATAAAGGCATCATCACGGATGCCAAGTTCAAGACCTTTGGCTGTGGGGCTGCGATTGCCACAAGCTCCATGGTTACCGAGATTGTCAAGGGCAAGACAATAGAAGAGGCTCTCAAGATATCCAACCAGGTGGTAGCCGAAGCCCTCGGCGGACTACCGGCGGCCAAGATGCATTGCTCCGTCCTCGCTGAAGATGCCCTGAAGTCGGCCATTGACGATTACCTGGGTAAAGGAAAGGGAACCGGGACCGAGACATCCGGAGACGGAAAGAACGTCTGAACCGACTTAACGCGTTCTGGCACAATCGCAAAGCAATCGTGTTACGTCTTATCCTGATAAAGCGCCCGGCTGACTGTTAGTACTCCTCTGGGTCAACAACAGGCAATAGAAAATGGAAAACAATATAGAGACACTCAATATCCGACGAGTCACCGAGGAAGTCGCCAGCGATATCGAAGACATTGTCGTCAGGGAATTCCCCATGACCATCATTTTCAACGACCGGGAGCTGGTTACGCTCCTTTGCACCCCGAGCAACCTGAAGAACCTGGCGGTCGGGTTTCTCTTCTCGGAGGGCTTCATCGAAAGTAAGGATGAAATCAGGAACGTGACCATCAACGACGGCACCGGTGTTGTCCGGGTGGAAACCGAGGGCGGCGATGAACTTGCCAAAGAAGCACTGTTCAGTCGGCTGATTACATCCGGTTGCGGCCGTGGTGCTTCATTCTACAGCGCCACCGACGTCGCCGGACAGAAGGTAGAATCGCTGCTCAAGATAACGGCCCGTAATATACTTGATTTAGCCAGGAAGTTTCAGCACCATTCGGAGACATACCGGGCTACCGGCGGAGTTCACGCAGCAGCCCTGTGTGATTCTGCCGATATCCTCGTCTTCGATGAGGATATCGGGCGGCACAACGCCATGGACAAGGTCTTCGGGGAATGCCTCCTCAAGGATATACCGACCGATGACCGCCTGGTGATTACCAGCGGCAGGATTTCATCGGAGATACTGCTCAAGGTATCAAAGCGAAACGTCCCGATACTGGTCTCCAAGTCGGCACCCACAAATCTCGGGGTGAAGCTGGCCAATGACCTGGGGATTACGCTGATTGGCTTCGTCCGTGGGAAGAGGGCAAACGTCTATACCAACAGCTGGCGGGTGACGACTGACGGGTAGTAGGCTCAGGTGCGGGTGAGCGGGTACTACTGGCTAGCAGGATTCAGTATCTGAACAGGTTCATGCTCAAATACCTTTCACCCCTATCCGGTAGAACGGTGGCGACTCTGCCATATTCCCTGGCTACCTGAAATGCAGCAAACATATTTGCGCCGGAGCTTATTCCCACCAGCAGTCCATACTCCCTGGAAAGCTTTCTGGCCGTGTCGACAGCTTCTTCACTTCCCACCGTGATAACGTCGTCAACACTGCTCATGTCCATTAGCTGAGGTATAAAACCATCGCCGATTCCCTGGATACTGTGCTCGCTGATTCTGGCGTCACTGCCACCAAACATGACGGCCGCCTCCTCCGGTTCCACGGCAACCACTCTGAGTGCCGGATTCGCCTCTTTCATCACACTTGAGATACCCATCAGCGTACCGCCAGTGCCGACTCCGGCCACAACAGCATCCACCGGCCCTATTTCCCTCAGAATCTCTCTACCGGTTTTCTCTTGTGCCACTATGTTATTGGGGTTGCTGAACTGTCTTGCCGTAAATGTTTTCGGTTGCCTGGCAAGCTCCTCCGCCTTCTCTATGGCTTCGGTCAGGCTCCCACTCTTCGAGGTGAGTACCAGTTCGGCGCCAAATGCCCTCATCATCTGCTTTCTCTCTTCACTCATGTTCTCGGGCATCACGACAATCATCCTGTAGCCTTTGATAGCAGCCACCATAGCCAGAGATATCCCGGTATTTCCACTGCTGGCTTCAATGATTGTATAACCTTCCACCAGTTCTCCATCTCTTTCGGCAGCTTCGATTATTTCGAGCGCAACCCTATCCTTGATACTGCCGCTGGGGTTCAGGCTCTCCAGTTTAGCATAGACATTGCCCATTTGAATTAGTGGGGTGTTCCCAATGGTGGCCAGCACATCAAGTCCTGTATTACGCATATCTATCCTTTATAAAAATAATCCTGCCTGGAATCCCGGTCAAAATAGTACCAATTCAATTCCGGTGAGTACCAATAGGGTGCTGAAAAACCCTTTCGACTATCCCCGTGCGGCCCATATGGGCCGCCTTACCCTTCCTAGCCAGGAAGGAGCCTTCTGCGGAAGGGGGGAAATATTATATCTGGGGGACACCCCCAGACCCCTGCCAAAGGAGCTTCGCCCCTCTGGACTCCCCTTTTTCATCACCCTGCTAATAGGGACGAAACTGGTATTCACCTGATTCGATGCTATCCATAGAATTCTAGCAGTTACGATGGCGACTATCAAACCGCTGCTGAAGCGTTACACTGAAGAGCAGTCCAGAGGGCACCAGAGCACCTGGACCTGGTTTTTAGAAAGTTATGCGACATGAACAGATATCTCTAGCAGGGTGCTGAAAAACCCTTTCGACCATCCCCGTGCGGCCCATATGGGCCGCCTTACCCTTCCTAGCCAGGAAGGAGCCTTCTGCGGAAGGGGGGAAATATTATATCTGGGGGACACCGGCAGAATCTGGTTTCAGATTCTGCTAACGTCATTCTGTAAGAATGA
>JADHXC010000015.1 GCA_016783135.1 Dehalococcoidales bacterium
TCATTCTTACAGAATGACGTTAGCAGAATCTGAAACCAGATTCTGCCGGTGTCCCCCAGATATAATATTTCCCCCCTTCCGCAGAAGGCTCCTTCCTGGCTAGGAAGGGTAAGGCGGCCCATATGGGCCGCACGGGGATAGTCGAAAGGGTTTTTCATCACCCTGATAGGGAGGAAGAATGGCACGTGTCGGTTTATTGAATAAAGAGCAGGTCGGCCCGGCATTCCGGGAAATGTACCAGAGGAGCGAAGAGCAAGGCCGGGAAGTCCTCAACGTGATAAAGCTGATAGCGAACTGCCCGCAGATGGGTCCGGAGTACTTTCGTTTCGCCGGCTCGGTAATACGGGGGGAGACCGTCCCCATGAAGCTGCGGGAGCTGGCTACTTTAAGAGTGGGAAACCTCACTGGGGCCGACTACGAGTTCCTGCATCACATTCCCCTCGGAGTGGCCGGCGGCCTGACCCGGAAGCAGATTGACGAAATGGGGGACTGGCAGGCATCATCCCTGTTCGACGAGCAGGAGCGTATCGTGCTGCGTTACACGGATGAAGTCACACGGGATAACAATGTTTCCGACCAGACGTTCAGCAAGCTCAGGGAGTTCTTCAGCGAACACGATATTGTTGAGCTTACCCTGGTTATCGGCTATTTCATCATGCTCTGCCGGATACTGGTTGCCCTTCGGTTGGAGCTGGAGCCCGGGTTCAATCCGGACTAATACCTGCCTGCATAATTCCGCGTAGGAGCCTGGATTCTGCGCCACTGAAGGCAGTGGCGCGTCACCTTGAGTTTACCTGCTGGCAAGCCAGTAGGCCAGAGCCGAAGGACCTCTACTCCCGGGACCTGTCAGTGTGTATACAAGCAGACGCTGGTATTGCTTCACCTCACGGTAAAGAGATGGCCTGTTGCGCCAGGGCAATCGCCCCCAGCACCCCGGCCTTCTGCCCGAGAGCGGGGAGAACGATGTAGCTGTCAGTATCGTTGCTGAGCGGTGGTACGGGCACAAAATCATGTATCAGTTCATGCACATTCTTCCTCACCATCGGCAGCAGCGATTCCTGCTGCAGGACACCCCCACCGATGATTACCCGTTGTGGCGAAAGGGCGAAGATAATATTGACCAGACCGAGGGCCAGGTACCTCGCCTCTAAACGCCAGGCGGAGTGGTCGGCAGGGAGGGTCTCCGGTGGTTGTCCCCAGCGCTCTTCAATGGCAGGTCCGCAGGCCAGTCCCTCCAGGCAATCGCCATGATACAGGCAACAACCGGGATATGGGTCCCTGACCGGGTCATGCGGGATGTATACGTGGCCCATCTCTGGGTGGGACAAGCCGTGTATCAGATGACCGTTCACCATGCCGCCACCGCCGATTCCGGTACCCACCGTGAGGTAAATGAAGGTGTCCAGCCCCTGTGCCACCCCCCATTTGTGTTCGCCAAGAGCGGCAGCATTGACATCGGTGTCAAGTAGCACCGGTACATTGAGAGCCTCTTGCAGCACACCGGCGAAGTTGGTGTTTGTCCAGCCTGTCTTTGTCGTGGTGGTGATATAGCCGTATGTCGGTGAATCAGGATTGAGGTCGAGTGGGCCAAAGGAACCGATGCCGATAGCTGTCAGAGGTTCCGGCCGCTCACGGAAGAAATCAATAGTCCGTCCGATGGTCTCGGAAGGAGTCGTCGTGGCAAAGCGGACCTCGGCGCTCACGTCATCAGGGCAGGTGCCCACGGCACAGACGAACTTGGTACCTCCTGCCTCGATGCCCCCGTATAGGCTTCGCATAAATTACTCTCCCCGGTCTTGTCTCCAACACTTTAAGTAGCCACGGCCGTCTTGTCAAACTGCATCGGAAGGATATCCTCGACTTTCCATGACCTTGTGGATGTGTGTATACTGGAAGATAGTATAACTGGTGTCGACATGATACCAGAGTAGTATAGTTGACGTGACGGTGGAATTAGACCGGCAAACCCCGTGACGCAGTTCATGTAGTCGAGCCCCGGACTGCGGACGTTCAGGTCTCCAGCATCGGGAGGTTTGTATTGATAGAGGAATTTAACCTGACAGGAAAGGTGGCCATTGTCACCGGCGGCAACGGCGGTATTGGCCGTGGCATTGCCATCGGGCTGGCCCGTGCCGGTGCCGAAATCGTCATCGCTGCCCGCAACGAAGAAAAGACCGGCCGCGTGATTGATGAGATTACCGGTCTGGGTCACCGCTGCCTGGGTATTCGTTGTGATGTGCAGAGCCGCGACGATATTCAGGCCACAGTTGATGCCACGCTGAAGGAGTTTGGCAGAATCGATATCCTGGTCAACAACGCCGGTATCTCCGCGGGCGGACCGCCGCAATCGATACCGGAGGAGACCTGGGATAATGTGGTCGGCACCAATCTCAAGTCGGTCTTCCTGTTCTCGCAGGCGGTATATCCGGCGCTGGTCGAAGCGGGCGGTGGCAAAATTATCAATATCGGGTCGGAGTATTCTATCTTCGGCAGTGCCTTCGTTCTTCCCTATTCGGCGAGTAAGGGTGGCGTCATTCAGATGACCAAGTCCCTGGCTGTGGCCTGGGCGGGCAACAATGTTCAGGTCAATACCATCATACCCGGATGGGTGCGAACCGATATGACGGCGTCGGTCATCGATAATGGACCCTTCTACCAGGGAATCGTGCAGCGGACTCCGGCGGGCCGTTTCGCCGAACCGGAGGAAGTGGCTGGCACAGCCGTTTTCCTTGCGTCGGCGGCATCTGATTTTATCACCGGCCAGAGTATTGTCTTCGACGGCGGGTACTCGATAGCATGAGAATAATATTGATATATTATGAGGAAGATATTGCAGGGTGCTAAGAAAGAAGGCCCATCCGGGATGTACGGGCGATGGTAAAAGGGCCTCTCATCATCCTGATAGGTCAGGGAGGTAGCGATGGCAGCAAAAAGTGCGCATGTCCTGGTTGTTGATGATGAGCCACACCTCTGTGTTGCGCTGAGCCGGATACTGGAGAAGGGCGGGTACCGGGTAACGACCACGACCAATGGTCAGACGGCGCTCAAACTCATCAAAGAGAACCGTCCGGATGTAGTACTGCTTGACCTCATGATGCCGGGACTTGACGGTCGGGAGGTGTGTCGACGGATTCGCAAATCAGGTATAGAAGTCCGCGTGATATATTTCACTGCTAAGGCAGATGCGAGTGACCCATCGAAGTTGAAAGAGCTTCGTAAGGAAGCGGATGACCTCCTGGTTAAACCGGCCACCAGCAGGCAGATAATATCGAAGGTAAGCAGTGTACTGAATGGCGATGTCAAGTGACCGCGTGCTCTGCCATAATCCCATGAACTGACTGCCCCGCTCAGGCCGTCCGTCTCCGGAGGCAGTCGGATTGCATAAACCAGAAATGAACCACAGGAGGACCGATACATGCTAACCGTTGCCGAAGCCATGCGCCAGCGACGCAGCACCCGTAGTTTCAAGAGGACGCCTGTACCCGACGAAATGATTCTGGAGATGCTGGAAGCAGCCCGACAGGCACCTTCTGCCAGCAACTCGCAGCCCTGGCGCTACGTCGTGGTTACCGACCCTGAAGAAAAGAAGGAGTTGCGCCGTCTGTGCTTCGGACAGGCCTTCATCGAAGAAGCGGGCGTGGTATTCGTGGTCTGTGCCGACCTGTCGTCGTACTCCGGCAGCACCTATAAGAAACGACGCCAGGAAGCGGTCGATGCAGGAGTGCTTCCCGCCAGTGCCCTCAGCGACCCGGTTTACAAGCGCCTCATGGAATCTACTGACGACCCTGACCTTGCCGTGTACGTCACGCCGGCAACCGCCAACACCTATATTGCCACCGAGCACATAGTGCTGATGGCTGCCGCCCTGGGACTGGGTTCATGCTGGGTGGGGGCAATCAGTGACCGGGAAGCAATCAAGAGATTGCTCGGAGTCCCTGAAAATAGCATGCTGCTGGGGCTGGTAGCTGTCGGCTATGCCAATGGAACACCCCCGTACCGGCCGAAGCTGCCTCTTGAGGACATCCTGCTGCGTCCCTTCCCGGCCACGGCGGGTGATAAATAGAGGCAGGAAGCAACCCTCGGACCTGGGGTTTGGTACGAGTCCGGTCAGGGTGGAATGTCAGCGACTGAAGCGTACGGTGCAGGTCTGCGCTCCTTCGCAGAGCCGGCACTCAATCTCGGAACGTATGTCGTCCCCGAATTCGGCTGCCCACCCGGAGAACTCCGTAGTGCAGATTTTATTGCCCACCCGGGCAGAGAGATGCTTCCGGCCGGAGGAGACCATAATGTTGTGCCAGGGGCAGTCATCGATGGTTACCCGGAAAGCGCCGTCATTTCCCACCCTCTCCGCCTTAAAGGAGTACCCCTCAAGCCTCATCTTGGTGGTAAGGCATTCGCGGAGGGCTTCTATTCCATCCCCCAGTCCGGTTAGCTCCTTGAGCTTGCGGGCCTGAATCTTGGGAAAGACCTTCCATACTTCGTTGTCGATATCGAGAGCAACATCAAATCCGTACTTCTCCTCGACTTTCATGCACCACAGACCATCAATGGCTGTATAGCAGCGCTGGAAGTAGTCTGCTGCCTGCTCACCGGTCAACTCAATCATCGTTACCGCCTTTCTGGCATAGTCTCGTGCCGTCTGAACATGCTTCAGAAATGGTAGCATAATCCGGCTAGGGCGGCCAAATACTAACTCGCCCGGTACATCGGCGACAGGCCGTTCCCCTGCCTGTCATTGCGAGCCGTGGCCGAGTGCAGCGAGGCGATGGCGCGGCAATCTCGTGGCTATCAGAAGATTGCTTCGTTACGGTGTTCCTCGCAATGACACCCTACCTGTCCGAACTAGTGAACACTCTGGGTCGACAACAATCTGCCCGACCACCTTAAGAATGCTGCACCGAGGACGATGAGCGGTACCATGTACAGTAACACATCCAGGGTACCGGTGTAGTGACTGCCTGTAGCCAGCCTTGCCATCAGACTGAACGGTGACGGACTGACCAGGTAGCTCAGGCCGACCATCACCACCAGCCCCATGGAGTAGGCGAACTGAGCCCTCTCCCTGTCCTTGAAGTAGAGCGAGGCGGCGGCCGCACCCACGGATACGATGGTACCAACGGTAGCACTAAGCAGGAGTACCAGGCCGAGGTTCTCTATGTACAGGTGGTTCAGCCGCAGCAGCAGCGCCCAGGCCGTACACTGGACTAGCACGGTAATAACCGCGGCACATACCTTGGCCCCGAGTATCTGGTTGAGTGAAACCGGCGCCGACCGGAGGGTATCCAGTGTCTTGTTCTCAACCTCCTCCGACACGGTATCGATGACGATACTCCCTGCCAGCAAGGCGGGGAAGAACATGAGTATCGGGAGAATCAGCGAGTACAGGAACTCGTAGCTGGTGTCTGTCCGGGCGTGCAGGTCCGTATATTGCATGGCGATGCCGTTCTGCTCGCGTAGATAGGACTCGTATTTCTTCAACGGCTCCTTGAGTACCATCATTATCACGGTTGCCCTGGAGTCCATCTCAGGCAACATCAGCTTCATATTCACCACGTTCCCAATCTTCTCCGGCACAAGGAGGACGGTATCCACCCGGCCGGTCTGGAAGGCACTCTCGGCACTGGCGGCATCGGGTAGTGACTTGACCCTGAGACTCTCCTCCTTCAGTATTCCCACCAGCGGTCCGTCGGTCTGGTCAACTACGCCTACCGTGACTGTCATTTTAGTGCTCTGCCCGATGGAGTCGGGGTCGTAGAAAGCCATCAGACCGGTGACGATAACCGAGGAGAAAGATGCAATGAAAAGCTGAATGACGATGGCCAGCATAATCGTCTTCTCTTTGGTGACGGACTTCAGCTCTCTCCGCACCATGGCGAAGAACCTGCTCATGATAGCACTCCCACTACGGTAAGATTGTACAGAATATGAAGGACGGAACCGGCGATTATCGCTAATGGATATCGTTTCACGCCGAAGCGGGCTGTTATCAGGCACACGAAAGAGGTGAATATAAAGTGGGCGAGCAGAGGCATTATCAGAAGACCCGAACCGAAGATGGCGGTAGTGAACATGGATTCGGATATCACCTTAAGGGCAACATAAAGCAGCAGCTTTTCACCGGCAAAGAAACCCAGGGCAGCAACGAACGACAGAGTTATCACGGCCTTTGTGGACTTCACCACGCCATTCTGCAGGAGGACGGCGATTCCGGCTGATTTGGCAATCTCTTCCACGACAACGG
This sequence comes from Dehalococcoidales bacterium, assembly GCA_016783135.1. Lineage (GTDB taxonomy): Bacteria > Chloroflexota > Dehalococcoidia > Dehalococcoidales > Fen-1064 > DUES01. The sequence goes on from JADHXC010000015.1 coordinate 6,242, forward strand.
ACAATACCAGTACGGTGCCCATGGCGTAGGCAATCGGTAGATTGAAGGCAATAGCTATTGAGGCCAGCTGCACCATGAAGACCGCCGGGATGATGAAAATGCTGAGAAGGAATATGGACAGGTGTGGATGTCTCTTGTTTATCGTCAGGTGGAGCGCCTCACCCAGTTTCCGGTGAAGCGGTCGGAAGCCCATGAGGTACTCCTCGTTGAAGACGCGTGTCCCGATGAACATCCCCAGCCCAAAGATAAGGTACATCGGTGTGGTGGAGAGGAGATACTCACTCAGCCCGAATGTTTCTCCCTTGTACATCTCTACTGCCAGGTTGAGCGGTGATATGTAACTGAGGTCACTTATCCCGGAGAACATAGACGGGAAGATGAGGTAGATGGTGATACCTGATACCGCCAGCAGTGAGAAAAACGTCTGGTCTTTGAAGGTGCGGTAGAGCAGGGACACCATCAGGTATATAGACAGGATAAAGAGCATGATGGGAACGAAGATTGCCAGGGCCAGGGGGACGCTGCCCTTGAGCAGCAGGGTTATCACGATGATGCTGATAACCGAGTACCCGATATAAGGCAGCATCTTGCCCACGATAATCTGAAAAGGCGTGACCGGTGTAGAGAGAAGAACTACGAGCTTCCGGTTAATCTTCTCCTCCATGAAGCTGCTTGTGAAGAAGATACTGATGAAGAAGATAGGCACCACGTAGAAGAAGGCGAGCATTACCTGGGCGAGGGGAATTGGCGGGTCCATCAGGGACGGGATGATTATCTCTTCGTCGGAGACGAACTCCGCCTTGAACTCCGGCAGTGCGCCGCCACTCCGGAAATCCTCCAGCTGTGCCAGGACCGCGCTGTCGGTGGAGCCGGACGACCCCGGTGAGAGCCCTGACTCAGGAGAGCTATCGGCTGGTTCCAGCAGGTCCCAGAACGATACCTCGGCGCTGGCGACAGCGATATTGCCCTCCGGTAGTTCCACATGGTGGACCTCGACGCGAAGCGGGAACGCCCTATCGAGTTCATATTTATTTGCTATTCGGGACAACTCTTGCTTTTCCAGGAATTGCTTCAGCGCACCGGCAGCGCATAGTGACCGCCGTTCATCCTTCCGCCAGACCACTTCCCCACCGTTGATGTAGACATCTATCTTCTTCTCGGCCAGCAGTGTATAGCCCGTGATACGGTCGACGGTAACGACATTGAAGCGTGTATCCGATATCGTGGGGGCATCCGGGCCGGCACCAATTGTGTAGAACTCCTTGCTGAGGATGAACCCCTGCTGAGAGACGAAATAAGACAGGAATGCAGCCAGTCCGATGACAAGCAGGATAATCACTCTTGACCTGCCCCGGAAACGTGTCCGCAGGCGGGTGATTTCCCGCTTTGAGATGGTCAGGATATTCCTCATAGTGAAAAACAGGGCCTGCCCCGTGACCCGGGGCAGGACGGCTCCCCTTCCCGTAAATGCCCCACAGCTTGCTGTGGGGCACTTCTATTGGCGGTCTGGCCTACACGGAGTCGGGTGCAGCCAGCTCGGTGCCGTTCATCAGCTTCACGTAGATATCTTCTAGGGCGGACTGCCGGATGGAGAGGTCCACCAGAGCCCAGCCTTTGTCCGAGACCTGCCGCAGCAGTGAAGCTATCTGTCCGACATCGGCAGACTTGAATATGTAGTTGTCGCCCCTCTTTTCGTAGGGCAGGTCATCCGCCGTCTTGAAGGTTATCTCGTACTCCCTTTCTCCCAGTCTCTGCCGGAGGGACTCCATGGAATCAACTACTACCAGTCGACCATTCTTCAGAATGGCGACACGGTCGCAGATGTATTCGATATGGAACAGGTTATGGGCGCTGAGAAGAATTGTCTTACCCTCGTCCCTCAGTGCCCTGAGATAGTCTATAATGAAAAAAGAGGTCAGCGGGTCCAGCCCTGAGTTTGGCTCATCGAGTATCAGCAGTCCGGGGTTATGTAGCAGGGTTCGGGCGATGGCTGCCTTCCGTTTCATGCCCTTGGAGAGCTCGCCGGTGAGCTTGTTCTCTTCGGCCAGATTCAGTACCCCGAGCAACCGGTGGATACGGTCGCGTGCCACACTGCGCGGGATGCGGTAAAGCTCCGAGAAGAACAACAGGTACTCGGTGACCGTCATGTTCTCGTAGAATGGACTCTCCTCCGGCAGGTACCCTATGAAGCTCTTGATACGCGTACCTTCCCTGGTGATGTCCATGCCCATTATCTCTATACTACCCTCGGTTGGACTTATCAGGCCGGTTATCATCTTGAGAATGGTGGTCTTACCGGCACCGTTATGACCGATGATACCCAGGATTTCACCTTCTCTGACATCCAGGTCCAGATGGTCGACGGCGACACAGTCCCGGTAGGACTTGCTGACGCCTTGCAGCATGATGATAGGGTTCTCACCTGTTTGAGTCCAATTGTCTCTGTATCTCTGTGAAAACGGTCGCTCGATTACCTGGCGCAACAAAATCTCCTTCCCGGACCCATGTATCGATTGATGTCACGATGCTGGGAACTTCGGCTTTGCACCCTAACTGGTTCATTCTAATGCGCATAGGCCTTCCCGGTAAGGTCATGCTGGTGCAAAATCGTGGGGCCAGCGACTTAATATCGTGAGCCACGCAGCCCAGGGTTCTGTCTACGGTAGGGCACTCCCCAGTAGCACCCGGCATCGGCTGTATTGTAGCGTCACTGATGTACCGGATAAGCCCTAGTCCGTGAGTCCAGATTCAGAATGTCCACCTCAGGGGTGCTAGCTCTATCGAATGATTTCCACGTCTTTGCGAGCGATACTGCTGGCTTTGCCAGCAGGCCGAAGCGAGCGCCACTGAGTCTAGCAGGGTGATGAAAAGGGGAGGTCAGAGGGGTTTTACCCCTTTGGCAGGGGTGTCTGGGCGTCATTCTTACAGAATGACGTTAGCAGAATCCGAAACTAGATTCTGCCGGTGTCCCCCAGATATAATCTTTCCCCCCTTCCGCAGAAGGCTCCTTCCTGGCCAGGAAGGGGGTCAGGGGGATGGTCGAAAGGGTTTTTCAGCAGCCTGCTAGTGGCGCGCAATCTCACATCCATCCCCGCAGATTGCGGCAATCCCATAGGGATTACTTCGTCGCCTGCGGCTCCTCGCAATGACAGGTAAGGTCTCCCCCAAAGAATCGACGGATAAGAGATAAGTATAATGGGTTGAACTGTATCGCTTTCCTGTGTGATAATCAGTGCACCTCTGTCCCTGCTGGTAGTCTAGCGTGAACAGGAACCACCACAGGGACTGTCTTGTCTGGCTGGTAGGCCTGCAGCCGGTAGAATAGGGAGAGTGTGTATCGAATGAATAGTAAGGTTTGCACTGTTGCCGAAGCAATGGCTGAAGTCCATGATGGCGACATGATTGCCGCGCACTTCTGGGGTGTCGCTGGCAGTCCCGGGTACCTTTTTCGTGCCCTTATTGAGCGTGGTGTAAGGGACCTGACTGTTTGCATGAACAATTTTCTACCCGTCCCGCCAACGCTCGGAGAGATGGGCTTTGCCGACCCGACCGGACTCCTTCCACAGATAAGAAAAATAATCACCGCTTTTATGGGCACCCGGGCCTTCGGGAGTATGAATGCCGAATTTCTTGGTACCCGGGTGGAAGACGGGACGTTGGAAATAGAGAGCACCACACATGGTGTCCTGATTGAGCGACTTCATGCCGGTGCTATGGGACTGGGTGGTTTCTATAATCCTATCGGCGTCGGGACTACCGTGGAGAAGGGAAAGGAAAAGCGGACTATTGACGGCGTGGAATACCTCTTCGAGGGACCGCTCCGGCCCGATGTGGGACTGGTGAAGGCTGCCAGGGCGGACACCAGGGGTAACCTGGTCTACCGGGGCTCGGCCCGGGGAGCCAACCCTGTCATTGCCATGGCATCCAGGTACACTATCGCCGAGGTGTTTGAGATTGTAGAACTTGGAGAACTCGACCCGGAAATGGTGGTAACACCCGGGGTGTATATCGACCGTATTGTCAGGATACCCGATGATGACCCGTACAGCTTGAAACAGCGACCGGAGACAATCCAGGCGATAGTTACATACGCTCTCACCCGGCTAGCCGAAGAGGAGGCTGCTGCCGCTGCTGAAAGAGCCTTGCAGGAAGACCGGCAAGGAGGTGTACAATGAAGGACAGACTCACTGAAGAACTGCTTGCCATGAGGGCAACCAGGGAGATACAGCCGGGCGAATACTGCAACCTGGGTATCGGTCTTCCCCAGATGTGTGTCTCGTACATACCGGAAGGCTGTATCGTCCAGACAGAGAACGGCGCACTCGGTTACGGGCCTTTAATTACTGCCGAGAACTTCGACCAGATGGACCTCGACCTTGTGGATGCCGGTTCGAGGTTTTTCACCCCCGCTCCCGGGATGGTCTTCTTTGACATGCTGACATCGTTTGCCATGATAAGGAGCGGTCGGCTTACCAGTATACTCGGTGGTCTCCAGGTCTCGGAGAGAGGTGACCTCGCAATACACGGTATCAGTGAGGATGACATCTACCCGCAAATCGGCGGTGCCATGGACCTCGCTTGGGGGGCGAAACGGCTGATTGTCGCCATGACTCACAGTACTAAGGAAGGCAAGTCGAAGATTGTGAAGGCATTGACACTGCCCGTCAGTGCCAGGGGGTGTGTCGACCTGATTCTGACCGACCTGGCGGTGATTGAGGTGACACCCGAAGGGCTGCTCCTCAAAGAGTATGCTCCGGGTTGGACACCGGAAGAGATTCAGGAGCAGACCGAAGCCCGCCTGATTGTAGCCGACGACGTCGGAGAAATCGAGTTCTAACGAGTCGCTTCGGCGTTAGCTGTTTCCCCCGGACAGGAGACGTATGCACAGGCACGCGTCAGAATGTCCCGGCGGATGCGTCCGGAATGGCGTCCCAGGCGCGGCGTTCCTCTTCGTAGGGCGCTTCCACAAGAGCACTTTCCCTGCCGAGGAGCATGGTCTCCCGCCGCTCGCCATAGGCCGGCCACTTACCGAGGCTCTCACAGCTCGGGTCACCGGTCCTGGCAAAGGCCACCCAGGCGTCCTGCATGTTCTCGGAAAGGGCATCAGCCTCCGGTCCTGTCCCGGAGAAGTTCTCCTCGTGCGTTCCAAAGAGGAATCCCAGCTCCAGGGCATGGCATGCTCCCAGCTTGCCGTCCATTGCCGGCGAGGTCCAGGTGAACAGGTAACTGTAGGCAGGAGTGCCACGCTGCATCTGGGTTTCGGCAAGTACGATAGCCGGCATTCGGAACGTATGGTCGGTCTGTATAGCACTGAGAAGCTCGGCCGGTGTGGTCGGCGCACCCCGTTTATCCCGTGCCTTCCGATAGGCTTCAATTAACCCGCTGACATCCCCGGACGGAATCAATCTCTGGCAGCGTCTTAGAAGCTGCCCTTCGGTAAGTCTGGCCATGCTCGGGTCCATTACACTGAACAACTTCCACTCTTCGAGATTAGAACCGACCAGAACATGAACGCCATCGGCTGAGCCACTGGCGATGGCATTGATAGGAAGCTCTGGAAGCACCTTACCGTCAATAACCGGCTGGAGCGGCAGACCGCCACCGATGTCCGAACCGGGCGCAGCCGCTTTCAGGGCAAGCTCTCTCTGGGCATTCATCAGCCGGTCGGTGGTGAGCGCACGCAGGGCATCGGCATCGGTGGCACTAACCCCGAGAGTGTCGATGAGTGCTCGCGTCGCTCGAACCGCCCGGTCTACGGAACTCGCGGTGTGGGCGGCACCGCTCTGCGGAATGGCCTTCTGGAACAGCCCCCGTGAGCCGGGCATGGCTAGCTGGGCACCGACACTCATACCACCGGCAGATTCCCCGAAGATGGTCACGTTGTCCGGGTCTCCCCCGAAAGCCGCAATATTATCGCGTACCCACTCCAGGGCGAAGGTTTGGTCGAGTAGTCCCTCGTTGCCTGTTGCCGGGATTCTGCCGTTGGTGACATCATCCAGCTTGAGGAATCCGAGAGCACCCAGGCGGTAGTTGATGGTGACCAGCACGACATCGCCGCGCATTGTTATATTGCGTCCATAGTAGACCAGGGCCGAACCGGAGCCTGAGGTGAAGCCGCCCCCGTGAATCCAGAAGAGTACCGGACGGCGCGCGTCGTCCAGGCCCGGGGTGAAGATGTTGAGGTAAAGGCAATCTTCGTCCTGGGGTTCGGGCTGCGGGGCAGCGAGTATGCTGCTCTCGGGCGGGTTCTGTGGTGCGGTGGTGGCGAACCGTTTCACCGGACGGACACCGTCCCAGGGTTCAGCCGGTTGGGGAGGAAGCCAGCGGCGGCCTCCCACAGGCGGGGCAGCGTAGGGAATTCCGCAGAAAACGTACGTTCCGCGCCGGTAGTTACCTTCCACCTTTCCTGCAGTTGTCTTGACAATTGCTTCAGTAGCCTCACTCATTGCTTCCTCCTTGTGGTCTGGTCTTGTTGAGGCGAATTGTAGAGGTTGCTGGCAGTAGTGTCAACATATTTCTACTTGACAGGTAGGGGTACAGCCGATAAAGTCAGGACGGATGGTGGATAGTACGCTGTCACGTGGAAGGTGGAAGTGTCCTCAGAATTGCAGGCCGAATCACACGGGATAAACCTGCTCAACGAAAAACAGCTCCATGCTGCTCTGAAAGCATGGTATGTCCAGCCGGGGGACCAGGTGGAGGTAGCCGTTGATGGCTACATCATAGACATCGTGCGGGGCGACCTGCTGATTGAGATACAGACGCGCAACTTCAGTGCGATTAAGAGTAAGGTTGTGGAGCTTGTTCGAGGCCACCCGGTCCGCGTGGTATATCCGATCGCCACGGAGAAGTGGATAGTGCGGATGCCGGAAAAAGGTGACCGTATCCTGGGACGACGGCGTTCACCTAAGAGGGGCATTCCTGCCGATTTCTTCGAGGAGCTGGTCAGCTTCCCGGAACTCATCTCTAACAACAACTTCTCCATTGAATTGCTGCTAGTCCGGGAGGAAGAGGTACGCCGTCAGGACCGGAGGCGCGGCTGGCGCAGAAAAGGGTGGACCATCGATGAACGGCGATTGCTGAAGGTGCTGGACCGGCTGGTACTGGAAACACCTGCGGACATGGCGACTTTCATCCCGGAAGACCTGGCGATGCCATTCACTACCTCCGACCTGGCATGCACCGTCGGCAGGCCGCGTCGACTTGCCCAGAGGATGGCCTACTGCCTGAGGGCGATGGGTTGTATCACACCGGCAGGGAAGCAGGGTAACGCCATTCTGTATACCCGCACTGATGCCTGGAATTTCCTCAGAACCCGTATCCGTAATATCTAGCCATACACCAGATAGGTCTGCACAGGCTGACCACCACGTTGGTAAAATAAGCTGCTATTCCCCTGTGATACTTCTGCCAGCAGGTCGTATAATACAATAACATCGATGCAGATGGTCTGTCTTAATCAAGATGTATCTATTTCGGAATAAGGCGAGATACCGGGAGTATCAAAAGGGGAGGACCATGAAGAGGTCAGGAAAGATAAAGGTAGCAGCCGTGGTACTGCTTCTGGCGCTGGTTGGCTCGATTATGCCGGCCTGTCGCTGTGCAGGACCGGCGGAAAGCTACATGGCAATGGTGCCGCGAGTCCTGCACAGCGGCAGCACGGAGTCGGTCTCCCTGGCGCTCTTCCAGGGAGAAAGGCTGGTGTCTGGTAATGTCCAGGTCTCGCTGTTGAAGGATGGCAAGGAGATAGTCCGGGCCAGCAAGACCATCAAAGGTAAGGGAACGATAGAGATTGACATCCCCGATGTTGCTGAAGGGCAGTATCAGGTCCAGGTAACGGGAGAGGGTTTTGAAGATAAGGCGACGGTAGTCGTGGAGAAGAGCCTTCTCGTCTTTCTGGAAACAGACAAGCCGATATACAAACCCGGCCAGACGATGCACATGAAGGTGGTCACGCTCAATGGTGAACTCATGGCTGAAGTCGGTCAGGTGGTCGTGGAAGTCTTTGACGCTAAGGGGATAAAGATATTCCGCAAGGAAGTACAGACGGATGACTTCGGGATGGTCGATATAGACCTGCCCATCTCCACGGAACCGAACGAGGGCGTCTGGAAGATAAACGCCATCACGGAAAAGGGGAAGACCCAGCTTGACGTGCGGGTGGAGAAGTACGTGCTCCCCAAGTACGAGGTCAAGGTAGAGCTTCCCAGGGACTGGTTCCTGGTAAACGAACCCTTAACAGGCAAAGTGAGTTCGGAGTACAGCTTCGGCAAACCGGTGAAGGGAGAGCTGGAAATCAGGGCCTCACGCTATGTCGGTGAATGGCAGGAGTACGCCACGTTCGCGAAGGACATTGACGGCGAGGCGGAGTTCGAGCTACCACCGGTACGTTACGTAGCCGGGGTCCCCGAGGCCGGTGGCAAGGGCAACGTTATGCTTGACATAACTGTCCGAGAGACGGCCACCGGTTACGAGGAGCAGACCAGTCGACTTCTCTCGGTTGCCGAATCACCGTTGACTATGCAGCTAATACCGGAGAGCATGGTCTTCAAACCGGGTCTGGCATTCGGCTTCCTGGTAATCACCGAGACACCGGGTAATGAACCCGTAGACAAGCAGGTAGAGTTGGGGATACGGTACCTCGATGGTGAATACGAGGAGATAAAGACTGAGGAAAAGAGGGTTAATACCGGCAAGGGGAAAGCGATGGTTACCGTTACGCCACCGGATGAAGCGGTCGCCATGATTATTGATGCCCGTGCCGAGGACGCCGGGACTTCAGTGACCCTTCAGGCTTCCTACTCACCTTCGGGAAATTTCATACACGTGGAACAGGTAAGTGAAGGTACTCCGCGAATAGGGGAACAGATAAAGTTCAAGGTCAACTCCACCCGGCGGGCAGCCAACTTCTACTACGAGGTCGTATCGCGCGACAAGGTGGTGTTTTCCGATTATACAGGGAGCAGCACGATTGCCTTCGATACCACCCCGATGATGACACCGTCCGCCAGGCTGCTGGTATACCAGATTCTACCCAACAGCGAGGTTGCCGCGGACTACATACCGTTCCAGGTCATACCGGAGTACCCACATAATGTAACGGCGGAGTTCAGCAAAGAGGAGGCCGCACCCGGCACCGAAGTGGACATCAACCTCACCACCGAGGGTGAAGCCAGGGTGGGCATTGCCGTTGTAGACAGGTCCGTTTTCATACTGGCCGAGAACCGGCTCAACCTCCAGCAGGTCTTCGATGAGCTGGAGAGGCTCTACATGAAGCCCCAGGTGGAGCTGCACGAAGTCTCAATCTACCCGACAATCACCACCAGGGGGGCGAAGGATGTCTTTGAGGATGCCGGCGTGGTGGTGCTGAGTAACAATAACATACCCGAAGGCAAGGAGTACGAGTCCCAGGGAGGCAAGGGCATTTTCCTGGCGCGTGATGGTCTCATGGAGAAGGGAATGGCAATGGTTGAGGAGGCCGAAGCAGCACCGGTTGTTGCGGCTTCGGCGACCGATGATGCCGGACTGGCCGAGGTGCAGCGGGTGCGGCAGTTCTTCCCCGAAACCTGGCTGTGGCAGAACATAGTTACTGATACCGAAGGCCGGGCCTCTCTGACAGTGACTGTGCCGGATACCATCACCACCTGGATGCTGCGTGCCATCGCCATATCCAGGGAGAAGGGATTGGGAATAGGAGAAGACCAGTTGCGGGCGTTTCAGCCGTTCTTCCTCAAGATAGACCTGCCGTACTCGGCGATAAGGAGTGAGGAGTTCCCGGTGCAAGTAGCCATCTACAACTACCTGGATGAGCCTCAGAGCGTGCAGGTGGAGATTGAAGAAGCCGACTGGTTCGACTTGCTGGACGAGGATGTCCGAACGGTTGAGATAGCTGCCAACGAGATTGGCGGAGCCTCATTCGTGATTCGACCGACAGGGCTGGGCATCAATGAAGTCAAGGTTACGGCCCGCAGTCAGCAGGCAGCCGATGCCATGATAAAGACCATCATCATCGAGCCGGAGGGCGTTTCCCGGGAGGTGGTAGACAACCTTACCCTGTCGGAAGGGGACTCACACGTAATCTCGACAGCAATACCTTTCGAGGCTGTTACCGGCTCCGGCCGGGCATACCTGACAGTGACCTCCAGCTACCTCACCCAGACTATCGAAGGACTGGAGGAGCTTATCCAGATGCCTTTCGGCTGTGGCGAGCAGAACATGATAACGCTGGCGCCCGATATCTTCATCACCAGGTACCTCCAGGAGAGCGGTCAGGTCAAGCCGGAGATAATGGCCAGGGCCGAGAAACTGATGATAACCGGTTACCAGAGACAGTTGACCTACCGCCGTAATGACGGCAGCTTCTCCGCCTTCGGTCAGAGCGATGATGAGGGCAGCCTGTGGCTGACTGCCTTTGTCCTTAAGTCGTTCGCCCAGGCCAGGGACCTCATGTATATCGACGATAGTGTGCTCAATGAGGCCATGACGTGGATAAAGGGTCACCAGAGCCAGGACGGCTCCTTTGACGTCGTCGGGTTTGTACACCACCAGGAGATGTTGGGCGGGATGTCCGGTAAGGATGCCCTGACGGCCTATGTTGCCATAGCCCTGATGGAAGCAGGGGACACCACTGGCGCTGCCAGGGCAGTCGACTACCTGGAAGGCAGGCTCAGCGGAATGGATGACGCCTACACTGTGGCGCTCACCGCCTACGCCCTGGAGCTTGCCGGTAGCGACAGGAGTGATGAAGTCTATCAGAAGCTGATGGACATGGCCCAGGAAGACGAGGATGGTCTGCACTGGGGTGCCGGAGAGGGGCCGGTGCCTGTGGAAGGCGAAGGTATCACCCGCCGCATGCCGGGAGACCAGAACCGAAGCACCGAGATTGAGACTACTGCCTATGCCACCCTGGCTCTCATCGAACGTGGCGATGTCTTCAATGCGTCACGCTCCTCCAGGTGGCTGGTATCGCGCAGAAACGCCTATGGCGGCTACGGCTCCACTCAGGACACGGTGGTCACGCTTCAGGCGCTCACCGAGTACTCCACCGGCACCAGGGCTGATGTTGACCTGACGATAACCATCAATACCGAAGGAATCAGCAAGCAGCTCAGGCTGACCCAGGACAACTTCGATGTCCTCCAGGTGGTGGCGATACCGGTCGACCGTGAGGTCGAGATAGGTGTCACCGGCAAGGGTGAGGCCGTCGCACAGGTAGTACGCAGGTTCAACCTGCCCGAGGCGGAAAGGGGCGAGGAAATCCTGAGCATAGACGTTGACTACGATGTCACTGATGTCGAGGTGAACGACCTGGTGACAGTATCGGTGGAACTGGCCTTCAACCCACCGGTGCCCATGAAGGCAGGGATGATTGTTGCCGATATCTCTGTACCGACTGGTTTTACCCCGGTGGCGGAGACAATCGCGGCTGCTGTCGAAGCGGAGGCCAGTCTCAAGCGCTATGATGTTGCCGGACGCAAGGTGATATTCTACATCGAGGATATGTTTACCGGCGACCGGATATCCTTCACCTTCCAGGTGAGGGCAATGTACCCCGTCAAGGCCAGGGGTGTTAGCTCCGAGGTGTATTCCTACTACAAACCGGAAATCCGTGGCGAGACGCTGGGCGAGGATGTCATCGTCACCGGAAACTAGTTTCCGGCAGCTGTCGGGAACTGGTTCCCGTAAGATGCCGGGAGGCTCGATTCTCCCGGTAGGGGTGGCAGCGCCCCCGGAGCGGAGTGGGGTCGGGTGCTATAACTCGACCCCACTCTCTTATGCATTCAGTCTGGCAAGAGGTAGAGATTCTTCGCTCTCCCTTCGCTCAGAGCCCCGGCTCGGAATGAAGGTACAGGCACTATTCAGCTACGTTGTCATTGCGAGGAGCACAGCACCGAGCAATCTCGTGGCAGCACCCCGCTGGCCATTGGACATAACGTTGGAAACGAATCACGCTCGGTTAGCCACGATTCGTTTCCCTTATTCTTCATTATCTGATTTATCGCCATTATTCTATCTGTCATTAATGTACTGGACGAGTACATGTAGTTGAAGTAAAGGCTTATATGAGAGTAGAATAGCCCCAAAGCCACCACAGGTTCCGGAAGTAATCAGGCAGACGGGATGGTGCTGCCCGCACGATGAATATCGAGTTTGGCATAATAGGACTGCCACAGAGTGGCCGGACGACAATCTTCAACGCACTGACCGGCGGCTCGGTGGACACGGCAAAGCACACCCGGGAAGGTGCGGCGCACATCGGCGTCACCAGGGTATCCGACCCACGCCTGGAAGTGCTGACCGATATCCTTCACCCCGAAAAGACGGTGCCCGTCTCAGTATCATATGTCGATATTGGTGCCTCGGTGAAGGGGCTCGCGGAAGACAAAGGTATCGGGGGCCAGCTACTGAGCCAACTCAGCAGGGTCGATGCCCTGATAAACGTCGTCCGGGTCTTCGATGATGAACGCATTCCCCACAGCGAGGGTAGCCTGGATGTGGACCGGGATATTACGACCATGAGTCTGGAGCTTGTCTTCTCTGACCTGGCCATTATCGAAAGGAGATTGGGTAGGATAGAGGTCTCCATGAAAGCGGCCAAACAGGCAGAGCGGCAGACCTACCTGCACGAGCAGGAACTTCTGGGAAAGATAAAGGCTTCGCTGGAAAAAGACATCCCTGTCCGAGAGCAGGACCTGACCCCTGAAGAGACCAGGATGATAAGTAACTTCCAGTTTCTGACCGGCAAACCATTACTGGTTGTGGCCAACATCGGTGAAGAACAGTTGTCTGATGTGGTATCACTGGAAGACAGACTGAATTCGGTGCATGCGCGACCGCAATGTTGCGTGATTGCTCTCTGCGGCAAACTGGAGATGGAACTGACGCAACTCGACGATGAGACCAGGGAGACCTGGCGTGCTGAGTTCGACCTTACCGAGTCGGGACTTGACCGCGTCGTTCGGCTGTCCTATGAGCTCCTCGGACTGGTCTCCTTTTTCAGTATCGCCTCGAATGAAGTAAGGGCATGGCCGGTGCGGGCCGGTACCGAGGCACCGGTCGCTGCTGGCAAGATACATACCGACATGGAGAGAGGCTTCATACGGGCCGAGGTTATCAGCTACGACGACCTTGTCAGGTGTGGCGCAATAGCCGAAGCCCGCAGGAAGGGCCTGCTGCGGATGGAAGGCAAGTCCTACCGGGTCCAGGATGGCGACGTGATAACCTTTCTGTTCAATGTGTAATGTGTCAGATGCGGTTTTGAATATAGGTCTTATGAGAGTGCGGGCGTGAGTTCTAGTGTACTATCTTACAAATGCCTTTACAGCCTTTATCATTCTAGACTCGATCCGGAATACATATTTGCCCCCTGGATTCCATCCTGCGCTGGAATGACATCAACATCCATCATACGTCAAGATATATACGAGACGAGACACTACACTAGCAAGGTGATGGAAAAGGGGAGTCCAGAGGGGGTGCCCCTTCTGAGAGGCGCCCCCTCTTCTGAGAGGCGCCCCCTTCCGGCAGGGGTCTGGGGGTGTCCCCCAGAAGCAAATTTTACCCCCTTCCTGGCCAGGAAGGGGGTCAGGGGGATGGTCGAGATGGTTTTTCAGCAGTCTGCTAGAAAGAAAGTCATCGTGTGGCTGGTGGCCATCTTCGTTGCCGCCGGAGCAGTGATAGTGCATATGATTGCCTGGCACAACAATGGCATGCACCTTGAGATGTTCCAGTGGCCGGAGACGGGCAAGGGCTACCTGACGGCTCTTTATAACCTGGTAGTGATGCTGGTACTGGGGGTATTGCTGGGTGTTCTACTGGACCGGATAGGTAACCTGGTAGGGCGTGGTGAAGGTGAGAAGAATGCGCCAGGTGAAGAAGAGACGGATGGCCAGAACTGACGGCATTAAGCGGTGCGTAATCCGCTTGGAGGAATGTCTCCCTGGCTTCTGCACGTGTCCGATTGTATTGCTGTGACTGGTGGTTTATGGTTGGGGGCTACTGGTAGATTGCCGGTTTCAAAGTAGAGAATAGCGGTTTATATGATTACATTTCCGATGTTGCCGGGCATAGAGATAAATCTGTACCTGCTTGTTTTCACAGGTCTTGGGGCGGGTATAGTCAGCGGGTTCGCCGGTGTTGGCGGTGGGTTCTTCATGACTCCAGCGCTGATAGTACTCGGTTTTCCGGCGAATATTGCTGTTGGCACCAGCCTTGCCTGGGTTGTTGGTAACTGTGTTGTTGGCGCCTTCCGGCATGGAAAGCAGGGTAATATTGACATCAAGCTGGGACTGGTGATGATTTCCGCTGCCATGGCCGGGATGGAAATCGGCGTACGTATTCTCAATTGGATAACGCGTATGGGTCTCGCCGATGAAGGTGTGCTTTCAATTGCAATTGTCGTACTGCTGATTGTTGGTACTTATACTCTGATGGAATCCGTCAGAAGAAAGAGACAGCTTGATGTGATGCTGAAACAGGGGGAGGTGGCGCCACCTATGGGTGCACCACCCCTGGCGCAGCGGCTTCAACGGATTAAGCTCCCTCCTATGGTACACTTCTCTGGAGCAAGGATTACTATATCCATCTGGATTGTGGTCGCCATCGGTTTGCTTACCGGTATGCTGGCCGGTGTCATGGGTGTTGGCGGCGGTTTTATCATGGTGCCGTCGCTTGTGTACCTGGTGGGAGTTCCATCCTTTGTAGCTGTGGGTACGGACCTTTTCCAGATTATTTTCTCCGCTGCTTATGGGGTCGTCCGACACAGTATGAGTGGCAATGTCGTCATCTTCGCTTCCTTTGTCATGCTGATCGCCTCCAGTATTGGCGTACAGTTCGGGGTGCTGACCACACGCTACGTACGGGCGGTCTCCGTGAGGTATATTCTGGGCATCTGCATCATGCTTTCGGCAGGGGGGAGCGCTCTCAAACTGTACGGAGTTCTGCTGGGAGAGAGGGCTGCGTGGGCCGGGACTGGTTCACTGATTGTCACCTTTGGCGGTCTGGGGCTGGGGGTGGTAATGATAATAGCGCTGCTCGTGATAGCTGTTCGGCATCGTAATGGGAGGAACATCCCCTCATGGGCGCGGTCACTGATGTCGGATACGGATAACTGAGACTGTACCGGCAATCAACAGCATTACCAGTTTGGCGACCAGATTGCGCTCGATACCGTCAAATTGATATAATGCCCAGAGTGGGGCTGTAGCTCAGTTGGGAGAGCGCCTCCCTTGCACGGAGGAGGCCAGGGGTTCGAGTCCCCTCAGCTCCACCAAAGGGGACGATACCTAGAACTTGTCGCCGTTTGCCGCGCCATTCGATATGGCCAGCCAGAGTCTTCTCAGCTACCTTCAGTTGGCCACCGGCCAAGGGCAGAGTAGAAGTGCACTGAGCCCGTGCTGTTCGAATCCAATCCGCTAGAGCAAGCTGTACAATAGACAGGACCTTCACTCCGGCCTCTATCCTCAGTGGCTAGTCGCAACGAGAATCACATTAACGCACCGCTAGCTCGTCGTCTCCGCCGCTAGCCCGCGCTGGGTCCCTCCAGCAAGTGCACCCGACAATCCAGTGGATCGTATGACGATGTTGCTCCACAGCTTCATACACTATCGTACCATCGCGAACTCCGCCCACAGCATCTTGTACGAGAGTTGACAGATAGTGTAGGAAAACGTATTATCTATGCATGGCTACATTGAGAGAACTGAGGGAAAAGCACTTCCTGAGTCTGGGTGAACTCGCAAAGAAGGCCAGCTTGCCGAGGAGTACAGTATACGACCTTGAGAAGGGCAAGCACAAGCCTATCCGCCGAACCATCCGGAAGTTGGCGGCAGCACTGGAAGTGGAGCCCGGGGAGATTGAGTTTTGAAGGAGTTTGCAGCACCTTACCTTGGACCCGCACCTAAGTGACGGTCACGGTGATATGCTGCTTGGGAGAGCGACGTGGCACAGCAATCCCGCATTCAAGAACTGGCGCAGGCCACGCATTTCATGCGATGGGTAACAGGAAGTGATCTATCTCCGGTCGATGAGCCGGACAGGACACAGTCGTCACGTCCGGGCGGGCATCCGGACTTTGTGTTCAGCGCTCCCCCACGCGGACAATACGTGATTGAAGTAACCCGGTTGTTGACACCGGAATTGAGAACCTTGGAGGGACAGCTGCAGAAGAACGTCGCCTCGGGGTTTCAGGGAGATGTGAAGGGTACTTGGGCTTTAGAGGTGCCACCGGAAGTGCTCGGCCAGCTGGACTTGCGGGGGCAGGCTGCACAGCAAGTAGTGACGGAAATCACCGGGATCCTAACGGCTGGTGGCCGGTCGCCGGGTCGCCACGTTCTAGACAACGGCTTCGTGCTCTGGCAGGCCAGGGAAGACGGGGCTAAGATTGTTCCCCTGGTCACCATGAGAGGATTGCCAGCAGAGGCAGACGGCAGGAGTAAGCAGGGCCGGGCACTTCGGAACGAGCTAGGCAGGATCCTACGCGAAGCACACTGCAAGTTTCAGGGATACGCTGAGCACCGCATTCTGCTTGTGGACGTCTCGCAGAGTGGCCTAGACGTCGATTTCCACGCCGGGTTCTCAAAGTCGGGCCCGGGAATCTTGCGGAAGTGGTGTTCAGCACTGCTTACAAGACGGACGAACATCGACCACGTGTGCCTGGAGCCGGGAATCCGAGTATTTAGGGGCATCACGAACTTGTTGGCAACAGGCCACAAGTACGTCGACACCCCGGGGGGCTACTACCGTGAAGTCTGGACCAGGACCGATCTTACGAAGTTGTAGTGAAAGCAACGACGGGGCAGGGACAGAAAAGTAGGCTTCCTCAACTGCCCGGTATGAAGGAAGAGGAATGAACTTGCGGAGAGCGTCTTTGGGTGAGGCTGCCGTTCATACCAGTGGCTGTGCCGCGCCGCGGCACGCCGCCCCGACGGCTATTGACCTCTTCTGTGGTGCAGGCGGGCTGACGCTCGGACTGAAGCAAGCCGGTTTCAGTGTCCTAGCTGCTGTTGATAATGACCCATTGGCGATAGAGACCTACAGACAGAATCACCCTGAGGTTATCACGTGGTGCCGAGACATTCGAGCACTCGCGCCCATGGAGGTAATGCAGAGCGTGGGGTTTCGGCCGGGAGACCTGGACCTTCTGGCCGGATGTCCTCCCTGTCAAGGATATTCGATGATGAGAACGCTTAACGGTAGCCGCACCGTTGATGATGACCGCAACGGCCTCGCCCGCGATTTCCTCCGGTTTGTGAAAGCCCTATTGCCGAAGGTCGTGATGATGGAGAATGTGCCAGGCCTAGCGACCGATGCCATAATGGCAGAAGGGCTTAGGCAATTGGAGGGTCTTGGCTACTTCACTGGGTTCCACCTAGGAGACATGACGGTTAGCGGAGGTGGCTCTCAGGTGGTCCGAATACTCGACGCCGCGGAGTACGGCGTTCCTCAACGCCGGCGAAGGATGCTTCTCCTCACAGGACGATTCGGAGCCGTGCCGTTCGCTCCCGCGGACCTGACGCGGGCTACGGTGTGGGATACAATAGGACGGCTGCCAGCCCCGGGAAGTGGCTATGATCCACTACACAATTGTACGGAGAAGAGGTCAGAGCGCATTCGTGGGCTGATCGGTAAGATCCCGAGAGACGGAGGGAGCAGAAGTAGCCTGGGAGTCGACGAACAACTGGCCTGCCACAGAGCGTGCACGGGATTCAAGGACGTGTATGGCAGGATGTCATGGGGCAAGGTGGCGCCGACCATCACGAGCGGGTGTACCAATCCGTCGAAGGGGCGTTTTCTACATCCTGAACAAGACCGAGCGATCACGCTGCGCGAGGCCGCCCTGCTGCAATCATTCCCTGCCGACTACTCGTTCTCGCCGCAGCAGGGAAAACAGGGGGCAGCGAGGCTCATCGGGAATGCGATTCCACCGGAGTTCGCCCGGCGACAGGCTGTGAAGATTCGCGAGTACCTTCAGGCGGAGCAGAGCACAGCCGGTGACGACCTACCCCCAGAGAGCCAGGCTGTGCCAGAACGACGGGAGGTGCTGGAGAATGACAAGCATTGAGGATATTCTGGAGCAGGAATTGACCCCTGGGCAACGTGATGCCGCATCGGATCCGGCTGCAGAGGTGCTCACGCTCGCCTGCGCCGGATCGGGGAAATCAAAGACCCTGGCGTACCGTATCGCTCGGATCGTAGCCGAGGGCCAGAACCCGTCAAGCATCGTCGCGTTCACGTTCACCGTGAAGGCAGCAGACTCTATCAAGCTTCAGGTATCACGAGCCATCGAGAACGTTGGCCTGGATCCCGCCATCATTGGTGCGATGTACATCGGGACAATACACTCGTATTGCGAATACGTTCTGACGGAGATGAATGCCCGGTACCGGCAATTCGATGTACTGGATCCAAACCGGCTGCGGCTGTATCTTATCTCCCGATACGGCGAACTGGGTCTGTACCGGTTGCGCGCGCGAGCGCGCCGCCAGAGCTACTTTGACACGGTGAATCAGGTTGCCGAGGCCTGGGCGACGATGAACGATGAGGGAATCGCAATCGGGGATGTAGTAGCCGAAGACCCAGAACTCGGAGAGTTGCTGTCCAACTTGGCCGCGTACATGAACCGAGACGAGTTCATAGACTTTTCCCTGATGATACGCCGTGCCGCGGACGCCTTGGCTGGGCAGGACCCAGACGCGCTTAGGGCAGTTCGCGACCTGAGACACTTGATGGTCGACGAGTATCAGGATGTCAATCCTGCCCAAGAGGAATTGATACGGCAACTGCACCGTCACTCGCAGACATTATTCGTGGTCGGTGATGACGACCAGGCTATCTACGCGTGGCGGGGTGCAGATGTAGGCAACATCCTGACGTTTCAGGAACGATATCCCGGGGCGTCCCAGCATACCTTGTCCTTCAATTTCCGGAGCACCCGTGCAATAGTCCGAACCGCCGACGAGTTCGCCGCTCAGCAACTGGGCGCAACGCGGACGGTGAAGAACCCCGAAGCCGAGGACCCGGAAGGTCCACGGGACTATCGCGTCCTATGGTTTCCAGACAGAGAGCATGAGGCCGAGTGGGTCATAGAGCGCATTCGGGCGCTGCTCGGAACCGCCTATCGAGAACGTGACGGCACAGTTCGGGGCCTGACGCCGGCCGACTTCGCGATCCTGATGCGCTCCACGAGAACGGCCGAGCAGAATGGCGAACCACGTCATGCGGCCTTCACCCGTAGGCTTGGTAACGACGATATCCCCTTCTCCCTTGAGCAAGGCGGCGGCATATTCGAACGACCCGAGGTGCGTGTGCTGAGCGATACTTTGGAGACGCTGAGGAACGGCACACCTGACCGAGACTCCGTTCGCGAGCTCTTCCGAAACAGTGTGGAACCGGCATATCCGCATGCCGATTTCAACCGCTTGGCGGCTGTGCTTACCGACTGGGGTCGGCGGATCCACGCCCCGCCAGGGGGGCCACGGCAGCGCATCTATCCGCAGATGCTGGTTCACGACCTTCTTGCTGCGTTCGGTCTCGCTGAGAGCGACTTTGGCGAAGCGGTCCTGCTCGACCTTGGAGTCTTCAGTCGAATAATGCAGGACGTGGAGGCGGTCTACATGAGCATTGACTCAGCCAGTCGATTCGGTGAAGTGCTCAACTTCCTGCATCATGTTGCGGAAACGGGTTACGACACAGGGACTAGCGAATTGCAGGTTCGCCCCGATGCCGTCACGGTATCTACCGTGCACCGTGTCAAAGGGCTGGAGTTCCCGGTCGTGGTCGTTGCGGACGTAGAGAACGGTCGTTTCCCAGGCAGACGCCACGACTACGACGGCTGGATACCGGGCAACCTGATTGCAGACGCCCTCCAGAGAGGAGCATATCAAAGCACGATTGACGAGGAGGCGCGCCTCTTCTATACAGCGTTGACTCGAGCCGAGCGTTTCCTATACGTGGCCGGCAGCGAGTGGCTTCCGGACGGCCGGAGGGCCAGGAACCGATCACGCTTCGCTCTGTATCTTAGGGATGAAGAGATATCTGACGACCCTGTCGGCCTGCCCGAAGGTCTCAGACCCGAAACGCCGGTTCGTCGCCTGGAGGAGACCTCTATTCCGACGAGCTTCTCCGACATCAGCTATTATCTGCGATGCCCGAGGGATTACCAGATGCGCAGGGTGTTCGGCTTCAGCCCAGCCATTGCGGAGATGTTCGGATTCGGGATGACTATTCACGCGGCAATAAGCCGGCTGCACCAGCAATTCCCGGACAGCATGCCTACGGGCGAAGCAGCCGAAGAAATCGCCAGAGAGATCTTCCACCTGAAACACGTTCCACAGAGCGCTGACCCCGAAAGCAGACCCGGTGCATACGAGCGAGCGCAGGCCCGAGCCGCGGAGATCGTGAGGGCATACGTCGAGGCCTATGGGGATGATTTCGCCCACCGACGGCAGGTGGAAGCACGGTTTGAGATTCCGGTTGGCGAAGCTGCCATTTCAGGCTCAATAGACCTGATCATCAGAGAGGATACTGAAGGCAACATCCTAGATGCAAGCGTCCTTGAGTACAAAACGCTCGAGGGGGGCCAAGTGCCTGAGGAAGAAGAGAGTTTGCATTGGACCGACCTCTCCACGCAGGTCCAGCTCTACGCCAAAGCAGCAAGGGAGGTTCTCGGTGAGAACACTCGAACAGGGGCCGTCCACCTGCTACGAGACAACCAGCGGATCGACGTCCCGGTCAGTGATGAAGCGGTCAATGCAGCCGTGGCGAACGTGGAATGGGCCGTGGAACGAATACTCGATAGTGATTTCCCACGACGACCCCGACAAGATAAGTGCAACTCGTGTGACTTCAAGGCATTATGTTCCCTGCGCCCGGAGTCGTTCAAGACTAACCGTGTGCCCCCACCAATCCACACACCGGCAGGAGCCCGGCAGGCGCGAGCATTCAGTGAGTACGAAGAGGGGTAGGCTGGCACGTAGTTGCACGCTGAGCTTGGTGAGCGGATGACTGGCAACTGCCGGGGGGATTCCGAGAGGAGTTGCGTGCTGCCTTCAAAGCGGGACGTAGAGGTGCGGATACGAAGGGCAGCCGCCACTCTGGCTACCCTGCCGCCGTTCGGAGTCGATGTCCCGTGGAGAAGGTGTCGAACTCCGTACCGCATATTCTTGGCTGAACTCCTCTTGGTCAGAACCCGCGTGGACTTGGTTGCCGAGCGCTTCGAAGGGATCTACCGTCGTTTTCCCTCACCCGCTGCATTCGCTGCAGCTTCGCAGGATGATGTGGCGGAGGCACTTGCTTCACTGGGACTACGTAAGAGAATCCCACTGATAAGACGGGCCATGGAGTATCTCGTTGACAGACATGACGGATGCATACCGGCAAGTCAGGAAGAGCTGCTGCGAATACCCGGCGTGGGAACATATGCAGCGGCGGCGACTGCTGCATTCGCCTTCGGTCATAGGGGTGTGCCTGCGGACGTCAATGTTCTGCGTCTATTGGCAAGGATCACGGGACTCGAAATGGAGCACAGAACCAAGGGGTCAAAGACCCTGAGAGCATTACTGCCGTTGCTGGCTCCGGAAACAGGAGGTCCTGCGTGCGAGGTTGTCCTGGACTTCGCGCGTTTGACATGCAAACCAAGGCGACCAAGATGCGATGAGTGCTCTCTAGTATCCTGCTGTCACCACGCTCATGCACACATCCCGCCTGCATCCGCCTCAAGTGCGTGAGCCTTCACTGAGTGTGTTCTGAACGCACTGTCGGCAAGCTCTTTATCCAACAGGCTCGGACTGTGGATGTTTAGAGGTACTGTTGCAGTAGGAATTCAGGGTCACCTCTCACCTGTCCACGAGCAACCCAGTTGTCCGTCTGGGAGAGATTCTGGGCACCTTTGATCGCATACAAAGTGAGTTGACGGATGCCCTGGAAGGTCTGAGCCAGGAGGAGTTGACATGGCGGCCGGGACCACCCCATCCTGCAACGGCACCGTACTCGGCCACGTCAATGAAGGGCGCAATAGCCGCCACGGGAACCTTTGTCAAGTACCCATGGCGATCAAGGAGGCCTTCAAGTTCAGGACATTCCTGCACCGGGGTATCGGCAGGAAGACGATCTAGTGTACCGTCTCATAAATGACCTTACAGCGAGTGATCTTGGCGAGAATGGACTCGATCGATGCCTGCCATACGAACGGCCTAGGGTCGGTATTGGACGCCGCCAGATACTCATCAACCGCTATGTCATTCTATATATGAGACACTAGACTAGCGTGGCCACGATCCAAGCCGCTCTGTCGGCGTGTTGTCTGGCAGCCACTATCAAAGCCTTCACAACGAGGTCATTCCCCACCATGCGAAGGGCCTCTGAGGCAGCTGCTCTCTGGTGCTCAAACCAGGCCGTTACGTTAAGTCTGGGGAGAGCCGCAAGAGGGCTCCCCCGAAGCGAAGATGACGTCGGCGGCAAGCAATCGCTGCGGATCTGATTGGCGATGAACGAACTGGATGCTGGCCAGACACGCAGTCCCAGCTACGTGTACGCGGCCACTTATGATGCTAGCGGATACTACGCCTTGATGCCGATCAACAGTCTTATCCTCGCCGGTGACCTCCTCAATGCCATTGACCAAATCAAGGAGATTGACCTTTTCCAATCTCCTCTTCTTCCTGCTCAGTCTGGACAGCGCCGGGGACGACTGCATTGCATTATTAGCCATCGTGAGCAGGAGGAGAATGGCCTTTCAAAATATCTTCGATTATTGTGTAGCACTGCTGAGCGACATTAACAAACGGACTAATATCGTCACATGGTAATAGCACGCCGTCCTGGTTGCGTTTCTTTATTCCGATTTCCGTTTCGGAACCGTCCCATGCCTTCACCTTTACCAATTGTGGCCTACCTTGGCCGACCTTGATCCACTGGAAGTCTACGTAGGTGCCATGCAAAGAGGTCATAGGTTTGTCTTTCGTAGATATTTCAGAGACTCTGAATCGCCAACCATGCTTGATTGCGTTGTGGAAACCGTGGTACTGCCCCCTGAATTGTTGCAGCTTCTCGTATCTTTCTCCTATTCCCGAATAGTCGAGTGCTGAGGTCTGCTCATGATGAATGTTGAATATGTTTCTGATATCCTCATGTGTTAGTTGATTCAAGTTGCTGTAGAAGTCCGCGACCTCGGTCGGTGTTACACTTAATACTCGCTCCATGTACAGCAGCCCAGTCTCTTTGCAGGCTAGAGAATAGCAGGCAACATCCTCAACATACTGGCAAGCAAGTTCAGCAATCATGATTTCTATGTACGCTCTACCTTGGAATTGAGTATTTCTACTGATGTTGGGAAAGAACTGGTCAAATTTGTTGAACAGCACTTCCAGCAATTTGACAGTGCCATACCTGTTGGCATGAAGATGGTCGATAGCAATGAGAGGAGACCAATCCAACTCAGCTTCTTCTAAGTCCATTGTGTTCCTCCGTTTACCCACCTCTTATTGGTTGGGCTTCCAGCACAAGCGTAGTTGCTTGTTAAGTCGAAGTCAATTGATCATGGAAAAAGCTGAGGACACTTTCTGACGTGTTGTGGGCAATGTAGCTTCGCTTATATCGCGCAACGCCTTCTTCATGTGCCCGTTAGAAAAGATAGCTAGGGGTAATACAATCTAAATTACCTCTCAACTAAAGCTGGCAAACAGTTGTGTACACGAAAATAATTACCTTTCACTAACCTTTCAGTTTCCTCAGGTAGATCATTTTGCAGCCATCCATATTCGAGTTTCCAACCACCCCATAGAAGAGCCCAAGTAGGATACATAGCCACATGTCGTCCACGGAAGTCCTGAAACCGCGACCTAAAGGAAGTCGGGGCAGCACCGATGTAAATTATCGGACAATTAGCAATACGATTTAGCCTATTCAACCGATTTTGGACCCTTTTGGTGAGAAAGTCCCATCCGATCTCATCCAATAGTCTAAATGCTCGATTAGTAATTTCGTCAACAGGAATCCCCATTTGTTTCACACGGATAGCATATACACCTATGCTGGAAAGGTCGCGGCTAGGAACAACAGTCGTTATGTCTTTCCATCGGAAATCAACAAACACTTCATCACATTGACACATGTTTCACCTCCTGCTAACATCACGAACTTAGTTGGCATATCTTTCCGTAGAGTCACACCCATGTGCCCGTGCAGGACCCGAGAAGGCATATCGGCTCCGTGCACTTCCACATCGTTATTGAACATCCCTTCTGAGGGCTGCCTGCCTCTCTTGCCGACGACACGCATCCACGTAGCGCGGGCCAACTGTACCCTGTTAAAGTTGA
Source organism: Dehalococcoidales bacterium (assembly GCA_016783135.1). GTDB lineage: Bacteria > Chloroflexota > Dehalococcoidia > Dehalococcoidales > Fen-1064 > DUES01. The sequence goes on from JADHXC010000015.1 coordinate 30,556, forward strand.
AAGAAGCGTTCCCCGCGTTCCACACCGTGGCCACGATGACATGTCTGTCCTGCGTGGGCTCAAAGGCGAAGTGAATGTCCTTGCCGCTCAGGATGAAGGCTGGTATCGGGACCACGAAGACAGCTATCACGATCGGGACGAGTAGGTTGATCGTGCTTCTGTAGTCATCCGAGTCCTCGATCCAAACCAAGGGCAGAGTGAAGACAATAGCAAGGATGACCAAGGCGGCAATCAGGAATACCCCGACGTTCCCGTTCAATGCTCCGGCCTCCTGGAACTCAATATCCGCCGGCTCGACTCGTGGGCGTCCGCATCCGGAGCGTGTTTCAAGAAACGCCGCACGCCGTTGAACCCGGCCCCACGAGACGGCAGTGTAGACGTGAAAACTCAGTCACACCAAGTCCCGCTCGAGACTGCGCACTACTTCGCCAAAATACCACACAGCTAGGTCCTCATCTTCAGCTTCAGTGCTGTCATCTAGTGCGTCGAGGCTCACCGCTATGGGAACGCTGTCCAGCACCATATCCCTGGACCACCATTCAATGGCCGCGGAGCTGGTGCTCTCGCATTTGTTGCGAAGTGGGGTATCCTGAGAGAACTCCTTATGAGTCATGAACATTATCCTCGAACACCCAACGTGGTTGGCGAGTGTCACGTACTTCATAGCCTGTTCCTCGCTCAGTTCCTCACCAAGCCCTTTGCATTCCGCAACAACTAGCCGTTCATCCTTGACAGCCACCAGATCAAGCTCCATGTGGGCAATACCGGTTGCCTTCGCAACCCCGTCTTGCAAGGCATGAATCTCGACACCAGGGTAGTATCCCATTACTACTGCACCCTGTACCTCGGGCACTGCTACATCGCCAGCGTATCCCAATAGCGCCGGCCCTTCGCTCTGCCAACGGAGGTGAACGGCATTCATCAACAGGAGATGGTCGATAACACCCTGATCAAGCCCCCTTGCGTAGAGTTCGTTCACTCGGTATTGCCAGTCTGTGCGGTCCGGCATCAGGGGCACAGCTTGCTCGGTTTGACAGCCATCACATCGCCAGCGCTTGGTCAACCGGTCCAGTGCGTACCATTCTTTGAGTTGACATGTGGGGCATTTCATCTCCACACCGCGGGACACGATGTTCCTGTCGAGTAGCCAGTCAAGGAGGGCCATGCCCTTCTGGTGTTCCCAGAATTCTTTCAGCTGACCGTGGGTCTTGGCAGGACGCCGGGCCTCGAAAACCCTCTCCTCGGGGAGAAGAGACATACTTCTCAGAGCATCAAAGACCTTGCTGCTGGCCAGTACTCGCATATTGCCCAGCCCACCAAGCAAGTTCAACACACCTACTGCCAACCTACCCTTGTCCGAGGGCGAGCATTCGTATCCGGCATCCGCGAACAGCGACGCAAGGACGGCCCAGCCACTTGGCACGCTGATTCCCACTCTAGCTGGCCAAAGCGATGGCGTGACGTGCCTTGCATACCCCGTTCTCGTCTTCCTCGGTGAAGGGGAGAGCCGTTGCGCCTCCAGAGAAGGACTCTGCGGGATTCTGGTACGCGCCAGTGAGACCTCCCAGTGAACCTCGTCCAGCGGACCGAATCCCTCAAGAGTTCTGGGACGAGGCAAACGCAAATGGGCTACGCCATCCGAGAGCACAACTTCGCTCGTGTCCATGCTGTGGTAGTGGCCCCATCGCCCTGAGACGAATCGGCCCAGACCCCGCGTCACGAACTGGGCGCCTGTGATGCCCTTTCCCAGCCTTGTCTTGAGAACCTCATCCTGCACGGACGTGCTCACCACATACGCACACTGCCTTTGCCTGGGAAGAAGCGACGAGCCCAACCGGTCCTCCAAACCAAGTGCAGCCTGGGCCGCTTCAAGCCCCTCGCTGGTCTCCAGGATGCTGAGTGGTATCCACAATGGGAGGAACCGCTGATATGGCCGCTCCATTCTGAGGACCCAGTAGAGACACAGGTCAGACACGGACCCATCGTCGCCGGTGACGAGGATTCGGTGTTGAAAGGGCTCATCGCTCTGCGGGTCTTCAACGGTTCCCCCGCCGAGGTCGTAGGCCGGCCCGTGGGGGACGAGCCCCAGCTTCGTCAGGTTCAGCAAACTGTGGTACCGAGAGGCACCTGACGCGTCTGGCGCCTTGGACGACAGCAATTCCGCGAGTGCCTGGGACGGAGTCGAAGGGTCGACGTCGACCAGCCTCGCGTAGTGAGAGTATCTCGTCTCACTCGACCACCCGTTTGCCGCTAGGAGCCGACCAGCAAACTGCTCATTGAGCCTTCCGAACTGTGCGTACACGGGAAGCCGCAAAGGGTTGGACGATGGCTCCATGGACGGCGAGGCGACATTGGCACCGGCCAGAGGTACTATCATCTGCACGGGGCTGGCGGCCAAGCCCACGACGACGGAACCGGTAGTTATCTCCTCCACCTCATACAGCACACCCCGCCCGAACGCTCTCAGTGCCGTGTACTGCATCGTGCCAACGACGAGGAGACTGTCCTGCGGATTCTCCCACCGGTGTACATCTTGCCCTGCGCGCTCGAAGCGTTCGCGAGTCTCTTCATCCAGGCCCGCGCAGTCCACCACGGTGTCAGGGTCCAGCTTTCCTAGGATGCCTCGCCATGTCTCCGAAAGCCCGCGCTTGCGCGAATACGGAATAAGCGGGTTCAAGACCCCGCCCCAAGTCAGACAGCAAGCCTCGATTGCGCGCAGGGCGGTCTCAGGGTCGTCGTCCGGTATGATGTAGGCCACGCGTGTGGGCCTGATGGCGACTGTGCCCTCGTTCCTCCCCTGCACACGCTCTCTAGAGAGTATCCACTCCATAAACTGCAGGCTCCCCGGTCTGTGGGTACCTAGAACTCAATCTCCCCCGGCTCTACTCCCAGAGCCGCCGCCAGCTTACGGATCGTCAGGCCGAAGAAGAGTCAGTGTCATAGTCGGGTAGCTCCGTAAGTCCCATACGGTGATCCATGTCCTGTCTGACGTGTTCGGTCCGACTGAGTCCTCCATTATTCTCTTCCACCATTTTCTCAAATCCTGCACTCTCACAGAAGCCCTTCGCTGCAGACAATCCGAACAACCTCAGTCTCCATTGTAGAGTCCCCTCCCTCATCCTCTGCTGGAGGAGCAAGCCGATAGCGCGCCCGCAGGGCCTCCAGCCGTCGAACGAGGCCGGTCCCTTCCAGGCGCAATTCGCGGATGTCCCGCAACTCTGGTAGCACCGACTCCGGTAGATTGCCCAAAAAAACCTGGCGCAATACGGTGATACGCTGGAGTTCTTCAGAATCCTCTTTGGCATCCTCACGAGCAAGGTTGAGGTGCTTCGAGAGATAACGACGCAATCGGGAGTCCGACCCAGGGCGACGACTCCTCCCCAGTCGATGCTCGGCGTCCTGTCGGAACTGATGGTATCCTGCCATCACACGGTCATTGTGTTTCTCCGGCAACTTCCGTCCCGGTGTCGAAGAGTTGCACTGAAGGACTGCAATCAACTGTGACGGTGTGATGGACCTGGGCGTCAGCCTATCGTCGACAGCATACGACCAGGTGACACCAGTAGCGTTCAACAAGACTACGCTCTCAGCTGGCCGAGGGTCGTCAAAGGGCGATTCAATGCCCTGTTCCTGCGTGGGAGTCATCATCGGCATCTGTGCCCCTTCAATCTCCAGAATCTGCTGCGTATATCGCTGTCCTTCCGCATCCTTTGATTCTGATGGTTTTTGCTTTACTGGCTTCGCTGCCCTGATGCCGTCCGGCAGGTTCGTGATAGTCTCCCACAACGTGGGGTCTTCTGCCTGAAGCTGTTGAAGGAGGGCAACTCCCACCTGGTGAGCGGCGACATCATCCAGTCCATCATCATCGTCATCAGGTAATTGGCCCTTAACGTAAATGCGGTACATTGCCTTGGTATTCAGCTTCTCCCTGGTATCCAGAAGCCTGTTGTCCAGTCCAATCAGGTCGTGGAACGATTGAATCCTGTTCAGCAACCGCTCAGTGAGGGACAACGTATTGTCAATGTCGGTGTCCGGCCACATGTTATTAAGGTGTATCTCCGTGTAGTCCGTGCCGATCCGGTCCACTCGGCCGAATCTCTGTATCATACGTACCGGATTCCAGTGCAGGTCGTAGTTTAGCACGCGACCACAGTCTTGTAGATTCTGGCCTTCCGATACCACGTCAGTGGCAATGAGCATCCTTACCTCAGGGCCGGACATCCGCTCAATCCTCTTGCCATCTCGGTCTTTCTTCAAGTTGGCATCCGGTGCAAACCGCTTCAAAACGCTCTCCACCTGGTCGCGGTTACTCCCGCTCAGTCGTGCGATTGACCGGTCTTTGCCGCCCGGGTTCAGTTGCTCGAAGAGGTATTCGACTGTCGTCTCAGCTTCTGAGAAGATCACGATCTTCTCGTCTTTATGCAGGCTTGCGATGAACTTCTTGAGGGAAATGAGCTTGTCGTCATCATCTGGTCCGATACCAACCATGGATTGATGAACGCCAAATAGGATGGAGTAGTCTGCGTCAAGGTCCTCGATCCACCCGACTATGTCGAAATCGTCTGTAGGATGTACGAGCTTCGACCGAGGCTCATCAGCCTCGGTACGGCGGCTCTCTTCAGCCTGCAGGCTCTCCAGTGTTTCTTCGGGATCAAAACTGTCTCCAGCCAAGAGCTTGGTCGCCGTTTGGCCGATGGGCACATAGTCCGCTTCCAGGGCGCTCTTGAAGTTCCGATTGCTGGCCATAAGAGACTCCAGGGTTGAACGAAAAGCCGCAACGCTGGACTCCAACCGTTTTACCAACAGCGCGCCCATCAGTGCTGCGATACGGTTCCGCGCTCGGTACAGGTCTCGGTACTGGGCCTTACCCTGAGCCGATGGCTTTATGTATTCGGTAACCCGGTAGCGGGCCGCCTTGTGTTGCTTGAGTCTATTCAGGAGGTCATCAAAAGACCCGGTCTTGGCGTAAACGTGATCCAGCAGGTATGGAATGCTCTTCAGCCTGGGAACGGGGAACTGCACTGGTTTGCCGTTGACCTCAGCCTTGTCTCCGTACAGCTCTCTGATATCCCGTCTCCGGCGGCGGATGAACACCGGCGTTAGCACCCGCTCAATCTCAGCTTTCGGATACTTGGGCTCAGGAGGCCGCGTAGGCGCACCTTCGTTCTTCTTGCCCTTCACCTGCCACAGCGTGTATGCCGATTGCCAGTTCTCGAAGTCAATCCGGTATTGGTGCCATGCCTGGACGGCGGCGAAGTATTCCTCAAGTGCCAGCGGCTCCAGATTGAGCCCGTGGTCTACCTCATCCAGGAAGAGGCGTAATTGACGGTAGATGTCCCGCGGTCCAAGGTTCTGTGGGGTGGCTGATAGCAGAACCACCTTGTGGTCTCCACCGTCCAGATACTCCGACAACGCCCGATAGCGACGGTTCAGGTTCCGGAAGTTGTGGGCTTCATCGACCAGCACGGGCCCTCGGTTGCCATAAATCTCTTCTAGGACCAGACCGGGGCCCTCCACCGACTCGTCGAGGTATTCCTCCGCTTCTTCGTCCCACCGGGCTGAGGGCTTTGGGATTATGCGAGACATTGAGACCACGGCGGCCCCCAACTGGAATAGCTCATTCATGCGCTCCCACATGGGCACGAGGCCGGCAGGACAGACAATCAGCGGGTCTCCTTTCTCAGTGTAACGAAGCTGGCGGAGTATCTCCGCACCGATATAGGATTTACCCAGCCCGACAACATCGCCTATGAAGCAGCCACCATGCAGGTCAATCATCCTAAGTGCCCGGCGGACGGCATCCAACTGGAAGTTGGCCAGTTTTGGCTCCCGTGGTGGTGGCGGCGCTGGCAGGGCACCGATAACCTCGTCCCCGTATAACTCGTACAGCGCCTTCAGGTACACGTGATATGGTGGGGTCTCCGCCAGGGGCCACGAGCGGTTGAGTTCCGTCATGAAGTCCTCGGTGATATCCGCAGAGTCTGCCCAAAGGGCCTTGAACCAGTCTTTGAGTGCCTGCATCTCACCGTCGCCGGTGACACGGACGTTGAGTTCGGTGTTGCCCTCGAAGCCGGCCAGTGAGAAGTTCGAGGAGCCGACAATGGCAGAGCCAGGGTCGACTGAACCGTCCGGGTACCAGCAGAGGTAGGCCTTCGCGTGCAGCGGGCTCTTCAGGTAGGCGTGGACCTGGACCTTATCAGCAGCGATGAGGTCCCGCAGTGCAGCTACCGCATGCTCGGAACCTTCTGTCTGCGGTAATTGGCTCACTCCCTTGCCTACGTCCTGTACCACCTGTCCGGCCGCTTGCCGTAGCTCACTCCGACGCATTGTCTGGCCGAGTTCCAGGTGCGCCTTTAAGGCCTCAGCTTGTTGAAGGCCCAGCGCGACCTCCTCCAGTACTTTGCGGTCGGCACGCCCCACCAGGATGCGGACCTGGTCCAGCCGTGATAGGTCCTCGGCTACTGCCTCGAAACCGGAGATGAAGAAGAAGCCGACGGCTATGTCCGCTCGGGCTGACCCGCCCAGCATTTCCTTGAAACGCTGGATTAGGGTAGGGTCAGTGTTGGCGTGTAGTATGTTCATGCATATCCTCTATGCAGATGAATTCGTTATCTCCTTGGCCCTCATTCTTGCTCCGCGCTGCCCTAGCACCGCCTCAGCCGCCTCGACGAAAGTCATCACTGCTACACTCCTACTAGCCTGGCCTTGCCAGCCAAGTGTGAATATTGTCCTGTTCGCCTGCTCCAATCCCGTACACTTGGTACACTAGTGAGTCAAGTCGCTGTTCCAGTTTCTCCGTTGGGCCACTAGTATCCTCAACTTCGGTAACAAGCCGTTCGACCTCATTGCGCACCGCCCAGTCTTCAGGGACACACAGTGGAAGTTCTCTTAGGCCGGATAGCGTGATCTGGCGGAAGTCGTCCTTCGTAGCTGCAGCCGACCGTGATAAGTACAGATACGACATCAGTTCGGAGTTGAGGACGGCCAAGAGCCAAACCAAGCAACTTGAGTCTTGGTGACTCTTCAGCTTGATGGAGTAGAGATCCTTCTTTGAACAGAATGATGCGTCTGTCCGCGCAGCCTGCAGACGATTAGCACGGCTCACGATCCTTCTCAGGAGAATCCGCTCTCCCTCATGGTACCGCCTATCTAAATCCGCCACGTGGACGAAGCGGCAGTCCTTTCCTGGCACTACTCTATACCTGTAAACGTTTCCAGTGAAATACTCCACTGCGCCAGCCGCAGGATGTTCGAGAATCGTGTACAGGTAGGCTTCGATTCCTCGTTTTGTGTCGGCCATGTGACCGAGGGGGCTGGTCTCACCTAGTAAACTGCTGAGCAACTCCGTGCCTTTTGAGGTCAGTGGTATCCGATGGAGCGCGTCTGATGTCACTAGTTTCCAAGGTATTGTCTCCAGTTTGGAGGCGATGTTGTCGAAGTCGACGCCCCCTTTCTTATCTAGGGTGGCGATCAGAAGAGCCTGGGCCTGATTTGACCGAGAGACATGCGCAATAGTGACTGCAGTGTCAACGTACGGTGTGTCAAATACATCGTACGGGAGATTTACGATGACTTGTGGCTGCGCACGACTCATGAGAGCCTTCCTGAAGGCTGCAAACCGCTCGCCAGTTTCCCAAGATGTTGGTGTGATGTATGCGAATGTACCGGTTGGCGCCAACTCAGTGGCTAGCAGCATGAATGCCGTGTAGGAATCACGAGCCTTGGTGACATTCGAGTAACGAGACATCGCTTCAATGCCGTAGGGAGGATTGGCTACCACCACATCGAACCCACCGTTCTGATCGAATACTTCGGAGAAGCTAATTCGCCAGTCAACCGCATCATCCGGCGCTGGAGAGAACGCGAGAGCTGCCTTCAAGTTGGCCATTTCCCCTCGAATCTCTTCAGCCAGTTGGCGCTTGTCAGCATCACCAGGGTACATGTGCCGGTGCTTCAGGTCTGCTAGCTTCCCTGATACTGAGCGTGCTTGCTCACGGAACATCTCATATTGCGGGTTGAGTTCGGAAGGATTGGGGTCTGGTGCGGTCAGACTGTCCCCACATACAATCTTAAAATCCAGGTTTGGTAGCGGTAGGGGCGGAAATGACTCATAGTCGATAGCTAGAGAGAGCCACAGACGAAGCATGGCTATGTTCACCGCGAACTGGTCTATATCCGCACCGTAGACATTCTTCTCAATGATACGGAGCTTGAGGTCGTAGAGGCTCTTGGCGTCCATAAGGAGCTTCTCGCTGTACAGGGCTGTCTCCAGTTCGACAAGTTCGTGCATCATTCCCAGGAGGTAAGCACCGGAACCACAGGCTGGGTCTACCACCTTGATATCCTCCAGCGCCTTCCGTACCGCCTCGGCGCTGGTCAGATTGAGTCCTGACACGTCGTGCTGGTCCACGAAGTGCTGTACTGCCTCTGCAGGTAGATTGGAAGCTTTCCCCTGGAGGTAGCCCTTCAGCGCCTCCCGGCACATGAACGAGACGACAGGACGCGGCGTATAGTAGGAACCCGATTCGTGGCGTCCCGTCACCAATTCCTCAAAGACCTTCCCCAGCATTTCTGGGTCGACAGCCACTTCCTGGTCCAGTGGCGTGGACTCCATTACCGTGAAGTTATAGCATTCAAATAGGTCTCGGAGTATCGCCGATACCGCTTCATCGGGGATAGTGATATCCGGTTTTTTGTCATACTCTTCCTCGGTGAATAGACCGCCGTTCAGGAATGGCACGTCGCCTATCAGAGCATGGATTGCCGGATTGTCCTTGGCCAGGTCAGCCGAGCGGTAATTGTTGAGCCCAACAAAGAACAGAAGCTTCAGGCGTTCCTCATAGAAGCTCACGCTACTCTTGTTCTCCTGGTAGTCTTTCCACAAGGCTGCCAGGTAGTCAGGGTTCCCGTTAAATCTGAGCCAGCCCTTACGGGACAGGAAATAAATAAACATAAGCCGGTTAAAAAGAGTCTGGACAAAGAGCTTCTGCGCCTCACGACCATCTTCAGTGTTAGGGAAGCCCTTGACGAGTCCCTGAACGCGCTCGAAGACATCTCGATACTGCTGGAAGAAGGCTGTTGTAACAGCTTCAACGTTGAATGCTTCTTCCAGAGCTAAGCGTATGTCTCTCTTTTTCTGCCATTCGTGGTAGATGTTAGATAATTGCTGGAGGGCGGTCCGTCGAGGTAGGTCCCGCTCAATGACCATGCGGCGCAACGCAGGGGTGGAGCCCGCAAACTTTGGGAGGATAACGTGTAGCTGGGAGGCTCCGCCTCCAGCCTGCTCGCTGGTCATGAGTAAGAGCATGTCGTCGCCCAACTGGTTGGCGATGAGCTTGGCGGCTGCCACGGCTTCGGCTTTCCGGACTCGGGTTGTGCCGGGTATCTGAAGGGGCACATAGACGATGTTGACTCCCTCCATTGAGGCAATGCGGTCAGCATCGGAGGGGAGAGTGACGTTCTGCGGTGCTTTGTCGAGACTGACCCTGCCGGTGGCGGGATTGAAATCGAATTTCTCGGTGAAGAGTTGGCGAAGCCGATGGGGGCGCTCGGAAGAAATGGCGTCAAAGAAGCGTTGAAGATGGCCATCTAACTCTTGAGCATCCCGTGTGTCGATGATGGGCACCCTATTCCTCCTTACACCTTGGTGGGAGTTATGGGCTTGCTCCTCTTTCAGAAAAGAAATTCTTCAGGTCACGCCAATTATACGCTCATGTTCGCTTATGGGCAAGGGGGTACCCTTTTGGGGCGTCTCAGAGATTCGACTGGAAACAGGCTAAAGGTAACAACATAGCGTGATGTTACCTCTAGCAGGGTGCTGAAAGAGGGGCATAACGCCGGAAACCAGCCCCAAATTCGTATCTGGACGGCGCGCCATTTTTCGTAAAATGAGGTTTTTTCAGCACCCTGCTAGGATAAAATTGTCCCTTTTTTGCTCATTGAGCAATGGAGGAGAGAATACATCCAGGTCCGGCCTTATAGTGCTCTTGGTTACCGGCCACCTGCGCTTGAAGCTAAACTATCTTTAACTCTAACATAGGAAGTGGTATCCTTTGTGGGGCACCCCACAGGGTGTCGACCTAGAAGTCTGGCCGAAAGCCCCTTTGTGTGAAGCAGTACCTCTCAGTTGACCATGGGGATAGGGACATAGTCATCACAGATAATTTGAGCACATGGGTTGTGATGGCAATCAGGAAACCTTGCTGGAAAACCGCAAAAAGGGAGGCACCTGGCTGATTTACCTTACCCATCATGCCAAGCTTCGTGGCTACCAGGGTCAGGTTAGCCACCGTGGCCGCCATCAGTAGCTGGAACAGGGTCTTTGCTCGCCCAAAGTAGCGCGCCTGCCGCATGCCCAGTTGCATCAGCCTCGCCAGACGGTGTTCCGATACCTGACGGCGTTGTTTGTATTCTACGAAGACCTCGCTATGCTGCAGGGCACGAGCTTGCTGGAGAAGGGCCTCTTGAGGATGCAAACTGACTGTACGTCCCCTGCCTTTCTTACTGGCGACGCACTTCGGCCGCAGGACACAAGCCCGGCACACTGCCGCGTCAAACTCAAATCCCCGTGACGGCTGTCGTCCCCCATGACCATCAGGATGGCTCTTCTTCCGTTGCGTCATTCGGTGAAGACCACGTAGCGACATTCATCGTCCGGCAGCGGTCCGATGTCTATCGGGCTGAAACGCGCTGAGCGGGTGAATACGTCTCCTGTCGCATACGCTTCGTTGATCTCTTTGACAGTATGGAATTCGGGGCCACGTAGTATACCTCACTGAGCTGGCGTTCCAGATCGAGCAGCAGTTCGTGTTGCCTGGAGTACCGTGTGGGGCGAAGGGGCATCCCGTGGTAGGATTCGCCGAAGAGGTCCCACTCCTTAGTATTGGATCGGGCCAGGTAGTCGCTGAGTTTGGATTGCAGGAAGAGCGGGGCTGCCGGATATCCATGTTCATAGCCTGCGTCACACCGCCGGCTACCGACTCCGGAAGGCTCGTGCGAGCGAGCGTGACATCCAGGATGTCCTCGGCCACGTGAACATATCCACCACCTCCCTCTACACGCACCTCGTCCGCGATGACCTGAGGCGATGGTTCCCCAAGCGCTTCTCCAGGGCGAGGCAGGGCAGGCTTGACTGGCAGTGAGGAGCAAGCTTCCAGAACACTCATCGTGTGATTGCGTACAACCAGATTGCGCTTACAATGAGCATGACAAAGGAGAAGGGCACCGAGAAACCAATGTAGGACCGGAAGCGTGATAGCAGCCGGAG
>JADHXC010000016.1 GCA_016783135.1 Dehalococcoidales bacterium
TCGGGGGGACCACTGACTACCTGCCCGTCCTCGGTATAAGTATGTACCCGCTGGGAATTGTCGGGAACATCCTGTTCTGCGTGCTGGCTACGGTGGCAATGCTGCGCTATGACCTCCTGGAAACGAAGGTCATAATCCGCAAGGGTATTGCCTATTCACTGATAGGGGTGCTTGTTCTGGGCATATTCGGCGGCATGACTCTACTGCTCAGCAGTGCCTTCAATACCGCCCTGAATCCCATTTCAATAACGATTATGATACTATCCGTCCTTATTGCCCTTCTTGTATTAACCGTCTTTCAACCAGTACTGGTCAAAGTGCAACAGATGGTGGACAGGCTGTTCTACCGGGAGCGGTACGACTACCTCAAGGCACTGGAGCAGTTCAGCCGCGAGACCCAGAGTATCGCCAACATGCAAGAACTAGGCTCCAACATGGTACAGTTGGTCGCGGGTGCATTACGAACGTCAAGTGCCTGCCTGCTACTACCATCCAGTGGTAGCCGGGGGTTGCGCGTTGCATCCAGTGTTGGCCTGGAAGACCCTCCTCGAGGGATTGCTTTCAGTGACCGCAACCTTTTCCTGAGGTGGCTGAATACGCATGGCCGCACCATATCCTCGCGTGAACTTGACATTATTCCTGAGTTGCACGGCCTCACCCAGGTGGAAAAGCAGAACCTGGACATGCTGCAGGGTGACCTTTATGTCCCCATCAAGACACGCCGGGGGGTACTGTCCGGAGTGCTGGTGCTTGGAGAGAAGCTGGGGCAGGAATCGTACTCCAACGAGGACAGGCAGTTACTGGCTACCCTGGCCGGTCAGATGGCCATGGTATTTGAGAATGCAAGCCTGTACCGGAGGAGCCAACAGGAGGTTGCCGAACGAAAACAGGCAGAGGAGCATTTGCGAGCCTCGGAAGAGAAGCTACGCCTTACCTTTGAGTCTATGGCCGAAGGGATTGTGGTGACTGACCTCGATGCCGACATTATCCAGGTGAATGAAGCAGTGGTCCGCATGCATGGTTATGCCGATAGAGAGGAACTTATTGGGCACAGTATCATCAGGCTAGTAGCCAAACAGGACCACACGACGGTGATGAGGAGTCTGGAAACTACACTGGAGGAAGGGTACACGAAGGACTTTGAGTGCACTTCCCTGGGAAACAATGGTAACGAGTTCCCGGTCAGGTTGAGAACGGCTGTACTTAAAGATGCCTCCGGAGGCCCCACAGGATTTGTAGTCATTATCGAGGACGCTACAGAACGCAAGAAGATGGAAGACCAGTTACGGCACTCCCAACTTCTGGCTTCCCTGGGAGAGATGACCGCCGGCATTGCTCATGAGGTCAACAACCCACTCCAGAGCGTCCTGCTCTATTCCGACCTGCTGATGGCCGAGAATATCCCTACACAGAGTAAGAATGACCTGAAAGTCCTGCGTAATGAAGCCAAGCGTGCTGCTCATATAATGACTGACCTGCTTACTTACAGTCGACGTGCAGCATCACAGGAACGGCGAATAGACCTGCACCGGGTCATCGGAAGGGTTTTGTCCATGCGACGTTATGCCCAGACAGTACAAAATGTCACCGTTACTGCTAATCTCATGGATGGCTCCTTGCCGGTAAGAGGTGATGCCTCTCAGCTCACCCAGGTCTTCATGAACCTTATCGTCAATGCAGAGGAAGCCCTGACGGAATCCGAGAACAAGACGATAGTGGTCACTTCGGCAGTATACGGTGAGTGGGTGAAGGTATCCATTACCGATAGCGGCATCGGCATACCCGCCGAGAACCTGAACCAGGTATTCTATCCCTTCTTCACCACAAAGCACGAGGTAAAGGGGACCGGACTTGGACTAAGCACCTGCTACGGGATAGTCACCGACCATGGCGGGCTGGTATACGCAACAAACAACCAGATGGGTGGGGCCACATTCACCGTGGAACTGCCGCTGGCGACTAACGAAAGCCCGAAGAAGCTGGTAGAGCAGGCAACCGGAGCAAACTGAGTCGTCAGGCAGGATGCCTCAGCCACCATTCCTCGCTCTCCAGTTGGGCTGCTAGAACAGACTGGCAGGGTGATGAAAATTCCTTGACCATCCCTGCCATGTCTATTGGACACTCCCAGACCCCTGCCAGAGGGGGCGCCTCTCAGAAGAGGCGGTGCCCTCTGGGCTCCCCTTTTTTAACAGCCTGCTAGTAGTGACGGAAAACCTCTATATCCGGTACCTCCAGGGCTCCCTCGGGGCACAACTCCACACAGCAAAAGCAGGCGATGCACTCATCGCTAATGTTGAACTCCGGCTCCAGAGTGAGTGCCTCGGCGGGGCAATTCACCACACAGTCTCCGCATTTGACACACAACTCCTCAAGGTACACCGGTTTCGACATGACCCGACCCTTCATCATGCCCCCCGGATAGAGACCCTTCAGTTCGTCCGCGCTTTCCCGGTCAGGTTGCGGTGCAAACGTCACCGGCATTCTGAAATTGGGAATAACCTCGAACTGTCCCCGGACATCTATCTCAGACTCCTCCAGTGCTCCCAGACCTCGGACTCGGGCCTGCTCCTGCACCGGGAGTAGACCGGGGTCTACTCCCATCATACGTGCCATGACAGCATCCAGCGCCAGCGCATCGGTGCTGGACAGAAGCTTACCCACCTTGCGCAGTTGGCCGCCATGACACGGGCCATTTCCTTCAATAGCGGTTATCGCGTCCATGATATTGAGGTCCGGGGGTCGTACCTGGAAGACATCGCATACCGCCCTGGCAAACACCTCGTTGCTTCGTGCCTGGAGATGAAGACGGGCCTTGCAGGCCCCCGCCACGTAGCCATAGGTGTTTTTCAGCGCACCGGTCACTATCATACCGAGATGGGTCTTGAATACCGGCAGGTTGATGATATAGTCCGCTTCCAGCACCGACCCGGAGATAACCAGTTTATACCCGGTATCAATACCTATTCTCTCTACCACACGTTCCGAGATAGAAGTAAAACATCCTTCCGAAGCATCCAGGATACCTGTGGCGGCAGCCACGTTGCGGGAGTTACGGGTGATACCTCCCGGGTTATCACCTACTATAACCTTTGCATTACGGTCCAGACAGGCACGTACTACGGCCTGCAACAGTTCGGGATGGGTGGTGTGGCCCAGTTCCGGTGCTGAGGGCCCCACCATGTTAGGCTTGACCAGCACGGTGGCACCGGTGAAGGTCTTCGGGGCGAGGACCTCCATAATCCCCTCCACCTTCTGCCGCAGGTCGGTACTTGCGGGTTCGATAATCACCAGGGAAGTCGGGCTAGCTGTCATAGAAGTATCTCCTCAAAATAAGAATTCGGAGGCATGCTGTTTTCCACAGCGTTCAACTGCTGCTGAAATCAATAATGGGTATCGCTGCACCAGCCACCGGAGGAATTACTCCTTCGGGCCCAGCAGCTCGTGTGCCTTCTTGAGCCAGTCCTGTATTGGAATCTCTTGCGGGCAGGCTTCCAGGCACTCTCCACACTCGGTACACTGGTCGGCGCGTTCCTCTTCTTTAAGGCCCCCAGGTCCGCGGTAACGGAACCGCCCGGTACGGGGGTCGTCGTACATCATAGATTCGTTATATATCTGGAAGATGCGCGGGATATCCACACCGCCGGGACAGGGCATACAGTACCCGCAACTGGTGCAGGGCACAGGACTCAACCCGCGATAGGCTTCCCGCGCCCGGCCAATCAGTGCCAGTTCATCGATTGTAAGCTGCCCCTGCCCGGAGCGGGTAGCGATATCCACGTTTTCTACCACCTGCTCCATGGCGCTCATACCGCTGAGGGCCAGAGATACTTCCGGCTGGTCCCAGACCCATTGCAGCGCCCATTCCACTGCACTACGCTTCTGCGGAGCGCTCTCCCACACGCTGGCGACCTGCTCCGGTGCTCTGGCGAGCTTCCCGCCTCGTAACGGTTCCATGACTACTACTGCCAGCCCCCTGTCAGCGGCGTACTTCACGCCTTCGGTACCGGCCTGGTATTCCACATCCATATAGTTGTACTGTACCTGGCAGAGGGCCCAGTTGTCGTAATCGGCGACTATGCTTTTGAAGGCTTCAAGATTGTCGTGGAAAGAGAAACCCAGGTAATCAAAGCGACCCTCAGCCATTGCACCCTCAGCCCATCGAAGCACACCCAGGTCCCGCACCTTGGCCCAACTCTGACCATTCAACCCGTGCAGCAGATAGAAATCAATCTTCGTGTCGAGGCGCTCCAGTTGCTCATTGAGAAAGCGGTCAAAATCACTGGCCGATTCAACCATCCGGGCGGGCATTTTCGTCGACAGTTTCATTTTCTCGCGATAACCGTCTTTCAGTGCCCGTCCGACAATACGCTCGCTATTGCCACCATGGTACGGATAGGCCGTATCCAGGTAGTTGACCCCATGGTCAATAGCATACCGTATCATGCGGATAGACTCAGGCTCGTCGACATCGGCCGGTTCCTTATCCTTCAACGGCAGCCGCATTGCGCCAAAACCAAGCGCACTTACTTTCCAGCCCAGTTTCCCAAAGTCGCGATATTGCATCAATTCTCCCTTCCTTGCAGCGTGAGCATCGCACTCACCTGTACGGTATTCTGCCACGTTTCTCGTGAATTGGCAAACCAGGAGCACACCTGTCGCCTGCGGCAATTCCGGGCTTATTCACCTGTGCCGTCTCATCCGGGGCTGCCGGGGCTAGTACTCAGGTGCAGAAATCCGCGCAACATTCGGATTCTGTGTCTCCTGGTTCCGCATGGAGCCCCGGCTCAGAATGACATGACAATGGAGTATCACCCTGAGCTTACCTGCTGGCAAAGCCAGCAGGCCGAAGCCGAAGGGTCTCACCCCACGGAATATATTAGCTGCCACTGAGGACTGGCATCCGGTTCTTGACCACGCACAAATAGAGTGGGTGTTCATCGATACGAGCACCTACTCTATTTCCCAATTTCCCACCTTCCTTCCCGGAGGCTCACTGAATACAGGTTGAAACTTGTACGCAGGAACACATATAATTTGTCTAAGGGCTACGGAGAAGGAGTAAGAGAATGGGCAATGACGTCTACATCATCGGTATCGGTATGGTCAAGTTCGGCAAGTTTCTGGAGCGGAGCATCAAGGATATGGCCGGCCTGGTGGTTGAGGATGTTCTCCAGGACTCTGACCTCACGCGGGACGATATCCAGGCTGCCTGGTTCTCCAATACCGGGTGGGGTATCTATTCATTCCAGCATTCCATCCGAGGTCAGGTGGCCCTGACGGCAAACGGGATTCACCGAATCCCCGTAACCAACGTGGAGAACGCCTGTGCCAGCGGCAGCACCGCCCTCAACGGGGCATGGACCGCGGTCAAGGCAGGTTTGTACGACTGCGCCCTGGCCATTGGCATCGAGAAGCAGCACCACGAGGACCGCGCTATGGTGATGGGGAGTTTTTCGGCCGGGACGGATGTAGAGGAGATGACGCGGACGATAGCCCAGTTGCAGCAGCAGGAGCAAGAGCGCCGCGAGCAGGAGGCGAAAGGAAAGGGGGCTGAAGTCCAGAAGGAGCAGGCGGGAGGCCATTCCGCTTTTATGGACTTCTATGCAGCCGGCGCCCGGGGACACATGGCCCAGTACGGGTCTACACAACGGCAGCTAGCCACTATCGCCGCCAAGAACCACAACAACTCTACGATGAACCCGCTGGCCCAGTACACCTTCCCCCAGACCGTGGAGCAGGTGCTGGCCGACCGTATCGTGTCCTATCCCCTGACCAGGTCTATGTGCGCCCCTATCGGGGATGGGGCTGCTGCCACCATCATCTGCAGTGAGGACTTCCTGAAGAAGCACACGTCAAACCGGTCGGTCAGGATAAGGGCTTCGGTACTCGAAGGCGGTTCACGGACCGGACCGGCGGATATCAGCGAGCGAGCCGCCAGGAAGGCCTTCGAGACCGCCGGTATCGGGCCTAAAGATGTCAACGTGATGGAGGTGCACGACGCCACTGCCTTTGGCGAGCTCGCCGCGATGGAAGCGCTGGGCTTCTGCCCGAGGGGTGAAGGTGGGGCCATGGCAGAGAGAGGAGACACGGCCATAAACGGAAAAATCCCCGTGAACACAAGCGGGGGACTCATCTCACGGGGGCATCCCATCGGCGCTTCGGGTCTGGCCCAGATATACGAACTGGTAACCCAGCTTCGCGGCGAGGCGGGAGAGCGGCAGGTGAAGAACCACCGCATTGCCATGACCGAAAACGGCGGCGGTACTGTGGGAGCCGGCGAAGCCGCATTAACCATCCACATACTGGAAAAGATATAGGTCCCGCGATACAATAACGATAGCGCAACCTGATAGCCAATGAGTGGCTACTGGTTCAGAAGAGAGGAGGAGAGATGTATCAGAAAGTCCTGGTCCCGTTAGATGGTTCCAAGCTGGCCGAGAATGTCCTTCCCCACGTAGAAATGATGGTCAAAGCTGGCGCCGGAGAGGTGATTCTCACCACCGTGACCGAACGCATCAGTGCTTACAGCTATAACGTCCAGCTTACCCCGTTAAGCGAAACACTACCCGCACTGGAACCGGTAGTGAAGATGCCGGTATCGGTAGGCAAGATGCAACGACAGGGTGAAAGGTATCTGAATAGAATCGCCAAAGGACTCACCAAGAAGGGAATCAAAGTGAGGACCTCCGTGCTGCTTGGCAATCCTGCCGATGAGATTCAATCCCTCGCAGAAGAAGAGGGTGTTGACCTCATCATCATGTCAAGTCACGGCCGGTCCGGTCACAGCAGGTGGGCTCTGGGGAGCATTTCAGACAAGATGCTGCGGTCAAGTCAGGTTCCGATGCTGCTGGTGAAGCCCACCGACAGCTAGTCCGACATCCAGTAATACGCTACCGCCGAGAGCCTGACTACCCCATAGGGCTTGCCGGTAGGTCGCCTGCGGACTGACCCACACCGCCTGTGTTGAGTACGCGTTGAACGGGTATTCTTGTCTACTCGACAACCCCATCTACAACCAGCTCGGCAATCTCGTCGTCAGACATACCGAGTATTTCCTTAAAGGCGTACTCGTTATGCTCTCCCATGAGAGGGGCGCGGCTTAGCTCGTGGGGTGCCTTCGAGAGCTTGTAGGGAGGTGCCACCGTGAAGTACTTCCCCATCTCCGGGTGCTCTATCTCCGGGTAGTAATTGCGGTGCTTCAGCTGCGGGTCGTGGTCTAACATATCCCGACCATTCTGCACCACGCCGGCAGCAACCCCGGCTGCCTGCATTATCGTCATTACCTCTTCCGTCGGGTGATTGATGGTCCACTCACCTACCAGCCGGTTCAGTTCCTCCTCGTTTTCCTTCCTGCCCAGGAGGGTATTAAACTTTGAGTTGGTTGTCCAGGCCGGATTACCTATGGCGTTGCAGAATGAGCGCCATTCTTTATCGGTGAATACGGCAATGACGCACCACCTGTCCATACCCGGACAGCGATATGAGCTATGGGGGGCAGCATTCGGATGGGAGTTCCCCATCCTGCCGGGCACACGCTTATTCACCACGTAGTCGAGTATTAGCGGCCCCATGAAGTTCATACAGCCCTCGACCTGTGCCATGTCCAGGTATTGCCCCTTGCCCGTCCGCCGTCGATAATCCAGAGCCGCCAGGATAGCCAGGGCATTATAGCGTGGGGCAATGAAATCGGTCAGATGTCCCAGGTCTGCCGGTTCCCGATCCGGCCAGCCGGCCACATGGCTGAAGCCTGATATCGCCGTCAGGTGAGCGCCAAAGCCCGGCATGTTGGTATGAGGTCCTGTCTGCCCCATCATGGCAGCACTGAGCATTATGATGTCCGGTTTGATTTTCTTGAGGTCTTCGTAGCCCAGGCCGAGCCTCTTCATCGTGCCGCCGGCGAAGTTCTCGGTAACAACGTCAGCCCAGGCAATAAACCTTTTAGCTATTTCAATGCCTTTAGGATGGGATAGATTGAGGGTCACGCTCTTCTTGCCGGTGTTAATGGCGTTAAATACACCGCCGCGGTTAAAGCCAACGACATTGTCTTTGAATGGCGGTGATACTCTCCAGACCCCGGGTCTGGTCTTGCTCTCTATACGGAGGACTTCCGCACCCTGGTCGGCCAGTGTCTTGGTGGTCATGGGACCCACCCAGACCCAGCAGAAATCGGCAATCTTCACTCCCTCGAGCAGCTTTCTCTTCATGTCATTCCCCCTCATGCAACCCGTTTTGCTATATAACTCCGGCTTGTTTCAGTGTCAGTATTTCCTCGCTTGACAGGCCCAGTTCCTGGTAGACCTCCCCATTGTGCTCACCGATGAGAGGAGCGCGACGGGATAGCTGTAGCGGTGTCCCCGAAGCAGTGGCAAAAGCACCGGGATAGGTGATGGTAGTATCCAGTTCGGGGTGCTCTACCTGCCTCCAGAAATCCCTGGCGGCAAGCTGTGGGCTCTCCAGAATATCCTTCATTGTGGATACCGGATAGAGCAGGATACGACGTTTCACGGCTCCTTCAAAGAGTTCGGCCTTGGTGTGCGACATGAAGAACTTCTTGGTCGTATCCGTCATGCGGTCGACCGTTTCCTGGGTCGTCTGCCTCAGGTCAAATGTTCCCCAGTCAATTCCGCTCAGGAATTCATCGGACATCCCTTCTTCTTCCATCCATTCGACAAGTGGGCGGCTGACACGCCTGGCCTGACCGCCGGTGGCGTAGAAGAACAGGATATAGCCGTCCTTGCAGGGCCACGTGTAGGTCGTGCGAAGCCCGGCAGTCCCCGGCTGCGCTACTGGCCCTGAGGCACTCGTTTTGGTCAATGCCCACCCTACCGGGACGGTACCCCGACCGGCAGAATCCTGAATGGATACATCAACGTGTTGCCCTTCTCCCGTTGCCCAGCGGTCATAGAGCGCCAGCATTGCCCCCACGCCTCCCTCTATGGCGGCATGAAGGTAGGTCTGGGAATGGTGGCTGATTCGTATCGGGGGCCGGTCGACATCACCACGTGCCGACATGAAACCGCCCATTGCCCAGGACACGATTTCAGGGGATTTGAAGTCCTTGTGAGGGCCGGTCTGTCCAAATGGTGTGATTGATACGAAGATAATGCCGGGGTTAACCTTCTCCATGTCCGAGTATCCGAGGCCTAGACCATCCATGTAACCGGGTGGGAAGGATTCCAGGATGAAGTCCGCCGACCCGGCAAGTCTCTTGAAGACATCCTGACCGTCGGCTGTCTCGATATCCAGTGTGATGCCCCTCTTGCTCGTGTTGAAGGCAAACCACAGCAGGCTCTTCTCCGGGTCAGGTTCATCATGATAGTAAGGCCCGATGTCCCGGGTAGAGTCGCCACCCGGTCTTTCTATTTTGATGACATCGGCTCCAAGGTCGCCGAGTAGCTTACCGCAGAGCAGACCTTTTTCGTCAGTCAGGTCCAGTACCCGGTACGGGCTGAGCATGCCTTCTGCCTTCTCTTCCATTTCATATCTCTCCAGGAGCACGATTTCGGGCTTCTTATCTAAGCCGGTCACCCACAACGCCAAGTGTACTACATTCTGCGGCACTAGAAAAGTTCTGCGGCACTAGAGAAGTGCCCTTATTCGTCCAGGAGATTAGTGGCACTCCCGTACAGCTGATGCTGGTTGCCATTGGAGAGTACTCATGTGGTTAGCTAAGGGATAAATATTTATATGTGTGGAAAGCAGGCAAAGCCCGCTTTCCACACAAGAAGAATACTCTCCTCCCTGCAGTGATGAGTCGTTGGGCAGTGACCACGACACCTCACTCTGTTGTGTCACCCTTCTGTCTGAACGAGGGAAATACCGCGCGACTTGCCCCAGGCAGATTGCAGTTCAACCGCCTTCAGTGTTACAATCACCTCTTGAGTGCCCTAACGCAAAGCAGGGATATCCCTGGCCTGATACCTTAGTAACAGAAACACCCGGTAGTATGTTCCGCAGGGTGAGACCCTTCGTTACACTCAGGGTGACACGCCATTGATATGTCATTCATCGACCTGCTACCTACAATATGAACCGGAAAGGTTGAGAGGAAAGAACGAGTATGCCAGATAAAGTACCGCAGACTTTATACCGGGAACACATGGTAGAGGAGTATATCATCGCTGAGGAACCATTCTACCTGCCGGTCAGGGACGAGGTCCAGCTCTTTGAGGCTGCCTACTCCCAGCAGATACCGGTACTGCTCAAGGGACCCACCGGCTGTGGCAAGACCCGGTTCCTGGAGTATATGGCCTACAACCTGGGCAAGTCCCGCTCTAAAGAGTCCTCATCATCTACTGAGAGACAGGCGATTCCCCTGGTAACGGTAGCCTGCCACGAGGACCTCACCGCCAGCGACCTTGTAGGAAGATATCTCCTGGAAGGTGATTCCACCAAATGGATCGACGGCCCGCTGTCAAGGGCAGTGAAGGTCGGGGCTTTCTGCTACCTCGACGAGATTGTTGAGGCAAGAAAGGATACCGCCGTACTGATTCATCCTCTCACCGACCACCGGCGGATTCTGCCGATAGAGAAGAAGGGGCAGGTCATAGAGGCCAGTGATGGTTTCCTCCTGGTAATCTCCTATAACCCGGGTTACCAGAGCACCCTCAAAGACCTGAAACACAGCACCCGCCAGAGATTTATCTCCATTGAGTTCGACTACCCGCCGGTTGAGTTGGAGACGGATATTATCAGGCACGAAAGCGGCGTTTCAGAGGAAATGGCCAGTTCCCTGGCCAGACTCGGTGAAAAGGTGAGGAATCTCAAGGAACACCATTTACAGGAGGGGGTGAGCACCCGGCTCCTGATATACGCAGGGAGGCTGGTTACGCAGGGCATCACCCCGCGTCGGGCCTGCCAGGTAGCAGTGGTCTGGGCCATCACGGATGAGGCCGAAGTCCAGCGTAGCATCGAAGAGGTGATTTCCAGCATATTCGAGTAGGTACTTTATGTCAAGGGCAAAGGGCGGCATAGTCCCGCCCTGCCGCAGTGCCGGTACGATATACTGGGAAACGGAAGGTGGATGAGAGAAAGCAGGGACTCCATTCTGTTCGAGCAGGAGCTTGGCAGACTCCCACCGGCTATTGCCAGCAGGCTTCGCAAAGCAATGCCGCTGGTCCCCCACCCCATGCATCAACGGCTCCTGACACTCACCGGTGCAGTCCTCGCCTTGTCCGATTCCGCGGTGTCCGAATTCCTCAGGAACTGTTCCTTCGTAGCACGTAGAGCAGGTCCTGCCGGACTGGAATCGTGGTGCCTGGAGGGTCTTGAAGTCCTCCGGCAGAACGAACAGAGCGGGATAACCTATTTCGGCCTGGGAATGAGCAAGAGCACCCTGCTGGTACAGAGACTATCTCCCGGTGTGGAACTGGACGGCGTCCGGGCACTACTGGAGATGTACTGTCTGGCACTAACCGGAATAAAAAGCCCTGTCCTGTCCAGCAGTCACCCCCGGAACTACGGGACCGACCAGTCAATGCTACTAGAAGCCCCCGGAGATGGCCACGCTATCTTCCTTCCGGATTTTGTCGATAGGTACCCCGCTAAACCGGAGAACTTCACCCGGTACAAGGTGATGGCCACTCACCAGGCGGGTCATATCGAGTTCGGCAGCCATGCTCTCTACTCCGACGGTATCCAGACCGACTTCGATGGATTTCCGGAGCTTATAGGGGGCAGCAGGCTGGCTGCTGATATATTTACCATTGTAGAAGACGGCCGTATCGACTACCTCATCAAGCAGCAGTATCGGGGCATTGCCGGAGCCTATGGCAGGATTCAGGATGAAGCCCTGAGCGCCAGACCGCCCCTTACCGTCTACCGGTTGAAAGAGGCGTTCCTTGAGGTCCTTGTCCAGATGAGCCTGGGCCTTTTCGGTGAATGGCTGGTCCCGGCAGAACTAAGTGTCCCTCTTTGTTTCGCCGGACCAATCATGAAGCGTGTTCTGTCGTCCGATTCCACAGTGCATGACAGTATCGATGCCACAATAAGCCTCTACAAGGTTGCGTCCGGACTATCCAGCGAGCCGGTCCCGGGTGACGGATGGCAGACCATCGACCTTGATGATAGCCTGGAGGGTGTTTCTTCACTATCTCCGGGCAGCATCAACGAGATACTGAGCGACATGCCTTCCGTAGAGCCTAAGGCCTCTGCCTACGCATCTCCACCAGAGGTGGAATACCGCAGCGGTCACAGAATGGATTCTGATTACGAGGCCGGAGAGCCTGGGCCCGCATCTCAAGATGAAACCGAGACAGGTCCTTCACAGCCCACGTGGCAGGCATCTAATGAAACAGACGATATTGACGACCTGCTTGAAGTCGGCTCTCTGGCGGCGGATAAGGGTACCACCGAGGAAGAGCTACTCGTGTTTGGTGTGAACAGCGCGAACAAGGAGAACGTTCCGGTAGCACCTCAATCGGAGCAGGACAGCAATGACAACAATGAGGGTCCCCTGACGGCGGACGGCCCATTCTCCTACCTCTACAATGAATGGGACTTCCGCGCCAGTGACTACCGACTGCACTGGTGCCGGGTCCGCCAGGTTCCTTTGCAGGAAGGCACGCCGGACTTCTTCGAGGCAATCCTGAACGAGTACGCCGACCTTGCCACTCTATTGAGGAGGCAGTTTGAGCTGCTGAACCCCCGGTTCTCCCGGAAGGTAAAGCAATTGCAGGATGGCGAGGACTTTGACCTGGATGCAGTGGTGGATTTCGTCATCACGAGGAAGGCCGGGCAAAATCCCGATGGCAAGGTCTACTGGCGAAGGAACAAAACAGAACGGGACGTCTCGGTGGCCTTCCTCCTCGACATGAGCTCCTCCACCATCGAGTACATCAATAAGACACAGCGGGGCGCCATCAACCAGCCGGTCTTCAAGGACTACAAGGACTATTTCGAATGGCTCCAGCCCAACCAGGATAGCGTCATCCGGCCAAAGGACTTCAAACGGATAATCGACCTGGAGAAGGAGAGCCTCGTCCTATTGATAAGAGCACTTGAGGCTATCGGCGATACCTATGCTATCTACGGGTTCTCCGGCTACGGCCGGGAAAACGTGGAGTTCTACGTTGTTAAAGACCTCGAGGAGGAATTCTCCAACCGGGTAAAGAGCAGGATTGATACCATTGCCCCGCAACACGGCACACGGATGGGGCCGGCAATCCGTCATGCCACCTGGAAGCTGGAACAGCAGGAATCGAGGAGTAAGTTCCTGTTCCTCATAAGTGACGGTCGCCCCGAGGACCACGGTTACGGCCAGAATGGACTTGAGAAGGAATACGCTATTAACGATACCAAGATGGCGCTGGTAGAGACAAGAAACAAGGGCATAACGCCCTTCTGCCTGACCATCGACCGGGCGGGGCACGACTATCTTAAAACGATATGCGGTGACATGGGGTACGAGGTGGTGGCCGATATTGAATCGCTCCCGATGTGTCTACCAAGCCTCTATAGAAGGTTCACCACATAGGACATCGGGTCATCATTAGAAACCAGGGAGGAAACGCACCGAGATGGTACTCAAAGTAGTTGCTGCCGTGGTTATCGGCTACCTGCTCGGTTCAATACCATCCGCCTATATCGCCGGCCGCCTCAAGAAGAGCGTCGATATACGGCAGGTGGGTGGCGGCAACATGGGTGCCCTCAACGTCATGCGCGGGGTAGGTACCGCCGCCGGCTATGCAGTCGCTGTGACTGACGTCGCCAAGGGCTCACTGGCCGTACTGTTCGCGCAGTGGCTGGGACTTCCCCAGGTATGGATTCTCGTTGCCGGTTTCATGGCAATAGCCGGACACAACTGGCCCGTTTTCTTACAGTTCAAAGGTGGCAAGGGCGGAGCAACCGCCATGGGGGTGTTACTGGCCCTGGTCCCCCTTGAGTTCGGCATCGGCTTCGCTGTGACCGTTGTCACAGTGATTATCACCAGCAATCCGGCACTGGGACAGGCTATCGGTATGGCCTGCATGCCCCTGGTCATCTGGCAGTTAAACGGCTCCGGGATGCTGGTCGGTTTCTCACTGGCGGTCTTCATTTTTGTGGCTATCAGGTATTCCCTGGCAGGACTGAGAAGGGCCAGGGAAGGCGTGGATATCAAGAAAGGTCTTATCTTCAGCAGGGAATATCACTTCTGGCAGGTGAAGAAGAAATAGAGGAGAAGATGACCTTCTCCTCTACCACAGCCGTGACACCCCACCTCATCCCCCCGGGTTGGTCTTCTACAGGGTCCCCTCGTCAACCATAGCCTCAAGGGAATCTACCAGGGCCTCTATTGTCCGGTCAAGGTCTTCTTCGGTGTGAGCGACTGACATGATAAAGAAGCGCGCCGCCATAGTGGAAATCCCGCGTTGAAGGAGGTGCAGGCAGAGACGCGGTCTTGCCTGTGCACCTGCCACCAGCTCTTGCACGTCACGAGTGGGTGGCAGGGTATCGTCGGGGGGTTCCCGGTCAATCGAACCCATATATATCCAGATGATGTTCCTGCCATAGAGTCGGACGGCAAGACCTCGCTCTCTCAAAGCTCGGTTACCTCTTTGTCGAAGGTATGCACCCAGTTCGTTGACCCTCCTATGGACACTCCCATCCGTATAGAGCCGGCAAGCCGCGACACCGGCAGCGGCGGTGAGCGGGTTAGCGTTCCAGGTCCCGCTATGGGCCAGGAAGCGTTCCGGAGGAGGCTTGGGCGTAAGTGCCCCCATTATCTCCGCCCGACCGCCCAGCGCACCGACACCGAGTCCGCCACCGACGGCCTTGCCCAGGCTGGTCAGGTCAGGCGTTACTCCAATTATAGACTGCCAGCCACCCGGCGCGTCGCGGAAGCCGGTAACGACTTCATCGATGAGGAAGACGGTGGCGTACTTGCGGGTGAGGGTAGACGCGGTACGAACGAAGTCGGCATCCCACGGAATCTGGCCACCCATGTGAGCACCTCCCCCTTCAAGCATGAGGATAGCGTACTCCCCGGTGGCCAGCACTTTTTCCAGACTATCAGGGTCGTGGCCGGGTATCATTGTTACCTGGTCGGCGACAACGCCGGGCCCGGCACCAACCAGTTCATCAGCCCAGCCGTGGAAGTTGTCACTGAACCTGAGTACCTTACTTCTGCCGGTGAAGATTCTGGCGAGTCTAATCGCCATCAGGTTCGCTTCCTGCCCGCAGGAGAAGAACTCTACCCTCTCCATGGACGGCATCATGCCCTGCACCAGTTCGGCCCACTCCACCTCAAGCTCATGGTTGTCGCCGTAGTGCGTGCCCTTCGCCACCTGTTCCTGGACCGCCGTTACCACATCGGGGTGACTGTGTCCCAGTATCAGTGCCCCGTGCCCGAGGACGTAATCAATATACTCGTTGCCGTCGACGTCCCACTTCCGTGAACCCCTGGCGTGGGTTATGTAGGGCCGGAAAGGGTCGAGGATACGGGCAGTGTGAGTGGCACCGTTAGCAGGCAGAATCATCCGGGCACGCTCATGCAGCTCCCGCGACCCCTGGTGGGTACTGGTGTATTCCTCGACTATGCTCTGTGCGGTCATCGTTCCTTCCCTCCTGGCATAACCCAGTCATGCTGCTATCCGATTTCTGTAGTACGGTCAGACATCCTTTCCGAAAGCAGAAACCACGGGCAGCTCCCTCATGGTCAGCAGTCCCGGTCGTGCCTCCACAACCCTGTGAATGCAGTTTACGGTTATCGCTGCCGTGGCAATATCCCCGTGAGTACCTCCCCTAATGACCACCTCCATGTTGGGAATCCCCGTGATATACACCGCGTCATAGGACTCGGACCCTCCCACGGCGGCCTCGAACTCCAGGGTTATCAGCTCCTCTCCGGCGCGGATTCCCCTGCCCACCTGCCGGACGCCAGCCGCCTGCCCCGGCTCAACGGTCACGAAATCGGTCTTCACCTGCCTGGTGGCAATCACCGGTTCGATGCTCTCAGTAATATCATCAAGCGTCCACCCCAGGCCGTCAGCAATCATGGCTATTGACTCCGGCAGACCCACATGTTTCAGGGTCCCCGAAGCTACCAGCGTCTCGAACTCCTCGAGTGTGCGCCCGGCGCCAATCTTCTTCTGAAAAGGACCGCGGCGCGGGGAAGCATCCTGGACCCTGATGGCCCTGATTCGCTCCACCTGCTGGCATACTCCGGTCATGAACAACGGCCAGGCATCCATGAGAAACCCCGGATTCACACCGGTGGCCAGAACGGTGACGCTGTGCGCCTTGGCCACCCTGTCAATTTCGGCGGCAAGTTGTGGACTCTTTCGGTGCGGAAAGGACAATTCTTCGCAGGTCGAGATTACATTAGCACCGGCACGAGCGCACTTCTCTATCTGAGGATAAACCAGGACCATTGAAGAACTCGTGGTGAGAAAAACCACATCCGGTCTGGTCTCAGACAGAACAGAATCCGCATCAGAAGATACGGTGACACCCAGTTTGCCGTCGACACCAGCCACCTCGCCAAGGTCGCGCCCTGCCAGACTCTCATCGATATCAATAGCGCCAACCAGCTCAATATCGGCTCTCTGCGCAGCATATCTGGCCACACTGCAACCGATGGGACCGCACCCGAAAATCACTACCCTTATCTTTGTCATCATCTTCACCTCCTGGACGGTCTCTCAGTATAGCATACAACCCCGCTCTACCATCACAGTAATCGAGGGTAGAGGGAGTGGATATCCGCTACCGAAAACATGCTAACAGGCGTGATTATGACCTTGACAGGGGTGTTTTCAGGGAGTAGTATAGTTAATATCGTAAACTATTATCAAGAGAAACTATATCCCCGATGAGCGAGGAGTGCCTGTGGGAACCGCAAACACAAAGACCGACACCCTTGACAGTGTAGCCGAGGACCTGTTCTGCATTCCCCCGCTCGTCGGCAGAAGCATCCGGCGAAAACTGCTCAGAACAGCACTCGCAGATATGCACGCGGGAATCCTGCCGCCCCACCTGGAGATAATGAAGATACTGGAAGAGGCAGGGACGTTGCATGTCGCCGAAATCAGCGACAGGTTGCAGATACCAAGGCCACAGATGACCCACCTGATAGACAGGCTGGCCGGTCTGGGCATAGTCGAGAGGCAAACGAACCCGTCAGACCGGAGAGCAATCGACATCACGTTAACCAGCGACGGTAGAAAAGTACTGCGGAAGCATGAGAGGTTAATGCGGAACGCCCTCAGGACGACTCTGTCCGGCCTCACCGGAGAGGAGCTGGAGGAGATGTCTGTCTCGCTGAGGAAGCTGAGAGACATACTCTCCAGGCTGTGACGAAGCCTGTAACAGGTAGCCTGTTGATGGCAGTACTTCTGAGCATGGAGGACAGATAACCGGATGGATATGATAGAGATTGAGGGGCTTTCCAAGAAGTTCGGGAAGCTGGTTGCCGTGGACAACATCTCGTTTCAGGTGCCCCGGGGGGAGATATTCGGTTTCCTCGGCCCCAATGGCGCCGGCAAGACCACGACCATCAACATACTCTGTACACTTCTTAAGCCTACCGGCGGCAGGGCATCCGTCAACGGGTACGACGTCCTGAAGGAACGCCGGCAGGTACAGCGTTCTATCGGCCTTGTCTTCCAGGACCCGACTCTCGATGACTACCTGACGGCGGACCAGAACCTGCGTTTCCACGCCTATGCCTATGGTGTGCCTTCGAATGTTAGAGAAAAACGTATGCAGGAACTAATGGAACTGGTTGAGTTACAGGACCGTCGCAAGAACAAGGTCAGCACCTATTCCGGCGGGATGAAGCGCCGCCTGGAAATCGCCCGTGGCCTGCTCCACCATCCCAGGGTGCTTTTTCTGGATGAGCCAACACTGGGACTGGACCCCCAGACACGACGTCGCATCTGGGAACATGTCCTGACATTGCGGCAGCAGGAGGACCTGACGATATTCCTTACCACGCACTACATGGACGAAGCGGAACACTGCGAACGCATCGCCATCATCGATAATGGGCGCATAGTAGCCCTGGATACCCCGGATAATCTCAAGGACTCCCTGGGGGGCGACCTGGTAACACTTGAAGCCAAGGACACTCGGGAGGCAGTAGCTGAGCTGAAGGAGAGGTATGACATCTCCCCCGAAGTCGACAACGGATTGGTCACCTTCAGCGTTCCCCGTGGAGACACCTTCCTGCCCGAGTTTGTGCGAGGTTTCCGCAGCGGTCTACTTTCCATCAGTGTGCGGCGGCCTACACTGGATGATGTGTTCCTGAAACTGACCGGCCACGCTATTCGAGACCAGGAGGTTGGTATGATGGACCAGATGAGAATGATGATGAGGCCCCACGGATAGCCATGGAAGAAGTATTTCGCGGAATATGGGTGATTGCCTATCGCGACCTGCTGCGTTTTGTGCAGGAGCGTACCCGGGCAATATCATCATTCGCCATGCCACTGCTATTCCTGGTGATATTCGGTGCCGGTTTCAACCGGGTCATCGGCACCATGGCTCCGGGTGTTGACTTCATCCAGTTCATCTATCCCGGCATTATCGCTATGACCGTACTCATGGGCTCGTTGATGTCGGGGCTATCCGTCGTCTGGGACCGCGAGTTTGGCTTCCTCAGGGAGGTACTGGTGGCCCCCATGAGCCGTGCCGGAATCGTACTGGGCAAGACAGCGGGCACGGCTGTTATCGCCCTCGGTCAGGGCTTCATCATGCTTGCTCTGGCACCCATCGTCGGCGTGCAGCTCAGCCCTATGCTGGTAGTCAAGCTGATACCCCTGCTAATCATCATATCGGTATCTCTATCCGGCCTGGGAATCCTGGTAGCCTCACGCATGCGTTCCCAGCAGGGGTTCCAGATGCTGATACAGATAATAATCATGCCCCTCGTCTTCATGTCCGGTGTGTTCTTCCCGGTGAACAATGTACCGACATGGCTTGAGGTTGCATCGAAAATCAACCCCCTGACATACGGTGTGGATGCTATTCGCCAGGTCTTTCTCGGTGTAGGTTCAGCGTCCGCAGGTGGCGGCTATGCCATCGGTGTTACCGTTTTCGGGCACACCATGAGTGTCCTCGAGGATGCGCTGGTGGTGGCCATCCTGGGTGCCGTACTCATGACGGCAGCAATAGTGGCTTTCAGTAAGCAGGAATAGGAGGCCAGTCAGCAGTCAATAAGCCGTGAAGTCAGGAGGCCACAGTGCAGTCTGATACAGACAACCGAATCAATACCCTGGCCCACTGGATGTTCGAGTCGCAGCACCTGGTGGTGTTTACCGGTGCCGGCATCAGCACCGAATCGGGCCTCCCGGACTTCCGCGGTCCCGACGGTGTCTGGACACGGCGGGATAAAGGCCTTTCAACGGAATGGCCGGACCTCTCCACCGCCGAACCTAATCTTGCTCACATGGCCATCCTTGAGCTACAGGAGATGGGTAAACTGAGCTTCCTCGTTTCACAGAACATAGACAACCTCCACCTGAAGTCCGGTATACGTCCGGAACTCCTCGCGGAACTGCACGGCAACGTCGCCAGGATGCGCTGCCAGCGCTGCGGCACTCAGGTAAACACGGTTGCGGGCCTGAAAAAATGCTCCTGCGGCGGGAAGCTGGTACCAAGCGTGGTCGATTTCGGTCAGTCTCTGCCGGAGAAGGATGTTGATGACTCCTTCCGCCACGCCCAGCAGTGTGACCTCCTGGTGGTTGTCGGTTCGAGTCTCGTGGTCACGCCGGCTGCCGATGTACCGGTCATCGCCTACGAAAACGGTGCCCGCCTGGTGATAATCAACCAAGGCGAAACGCCTCTAGATGACATTGCCCACCTGCGGTTCGATGAGAGGATTGGCGATGTGTTACCGCCGGCGGTTGCACGGCTGAAGCAGTTGATGGGATAACATCCCGCGCGAAGGCAACATGCCACAAACTTACGATACTTCGGCATCCGATTTGACGGCCATCACCGAAGATGCTACCTTTGTCCGTAAGTCGACGAAAGGCACACAGGGAGTAGGTCATGGCCAACGCTGTCCTGGTTATCGATATGCTGCGTGGCTTTCTTGAAGAAGGATGTCCTCTCTACTGCGGTAACGATGCACGCCGCATCATCCCCAACATCCGGACTCTTCTGGAGCGCGAACTTGCCCAGGGCTCGAAGTGGTTCTTCCTGTGCGATCGCCATGCTCCTGACGACCCGGAGTTCCGTATGTTCCCACCTCACTGCATCGAGGGCACCAGCGAGGCGGACATCATCCCCGAACTGGCCGGGTACCACGGTGAGGTGATACCGAAAACACGGTACAGTGCCTTTTTCAACACGCCCCTAGAAGACAGACTGGCAAAGCTTATGCCGGATAAGCTGATTGTTTGCGGGGTGTGCACCGATATCTGTGTTTGCCATACCGTAGCCGACGCCCGGAACCGTGACTACGAGGTAGAGGTCCCGGTTGACTGCGTTGCCTCATTTAACGAGGAAGCGCATCGCTTTGCCCTGGAGCACATGGGGAGAGTGCTCGGAGCAATACTGACCAATTTGAAGGAGTAAGCAGATGAAAGCACCAGAGTTTAAGCCTACCGAGGCCGTCCTGTCCGGTGAAACGGCCGATGTCTACTTCACCTACACCATGGAGATTCTACGCCGCGAGGGCATCAACCCGGTAGCCACCATGGAGGTATTCCCCAGTCGGGCCGGAATACTCTGCGGCATGGAAGAGGTCAAAGCACTGCTGACCAGGGTCCTCCCCAAGAACAGAAGCGAAGTATGGGCGCTATCCGAGGGTGAGGTAATGGACCACAAGGAAGTAGTATTACGCGTCACGGCACCCTACCAGAGCTATGGCCTGTATGAAACGGCAATTGTCGGTATCCTGGCCCACTGCAGCGGCTGGGCAACCGCCGCCAGACAGTGCGTAGACGTTGCCCGAGGAATACCTATCATCAGCTTTGGTGCCCGACACGTTCACCCTTCGGTGGCCGGGGTAATGGACTATTCGGCCATCGTGGGTGGCTGCACCGGATGCTCCAGTTCCAGCGGTGCCAATCTGGCCAGCATCCAACCGTCAGGCACCATGCCCCACGCCATGATACTGATTATGGGTGATACCGTTGAGGCAACGCTGGCCTTCGACAAATACATGCCGCCGGAATTACCGCGCACATCCCTGGTAGATACCTTCAAGGACGAAGCTGAAGAAAGCCTGCGGGTTGCCGAGGCGCTGCGTGACCGGCTTGGAGCAGTGCGTCTTGACACGCCCAGCGAGCGGGGTAGAGTCACCACCGACCTGGTGAAAGAGGTGAGGGTCAGGCTGGACATGGCCGGTTTCAACCATGTGGAAATCATCGTGAGCGGGGGAATTGACCCGGAGCGCATACTCTATTTCCTCGGGAGCGGGGCGCCGGTCGACGGCTTCGGTGTCGGCAGCTACATCAGTGGCGGCAGACCGATAGATTTTACCGCCGACCTCCATGAGGTAGACAGTATGCCCATCGCGAAGAGGGGAAGGACTCCGGGTGTCACGTCCAATCCCAGGCTCAAGCGCGTGCCGTGATTCGCTTCTCCCCACTCACCAGATTCCCCGACTGCTGTTGAAATGGGCGGAAAGTATCTCTACGCCCCGCCAGGAACGCTCTGTTGTCGGTTCTTATCATAAAGTCAGCCATAAACATCTTGATGCCTACCTAGATGAGCTAGAATGGCGGTTCAACAACCGTAATAATCCGTATCTGTTTCGGGATACTCTACTGAAACTGATTCAGGCTGAGAACCTACCCTATGGGCAACTCACTGCTTAGCGTAGAACTGTAGTTCATCACACTCGTCTACCTCCACTACAAATCTCTGCTCACATGATGGAACGTCCGTTGCCTGAACCAGCAAGGTGAATTCGTATCTACCACGTGCTATGAGAAGGGAGCCACGTTGGACTGCCACTTGGATTTCAGTCGGCTCTCCAGTTTCCTCATTGGTGAAGGGATAGGAGACGATTTCAACGAAGTCCGTTATCCTGTCTTTGGGATATACCACGAAAGTTGGAGACGAGTCCGCATTCAATGGGCGCAAATCTGCTGGTATCTGCGGAACATGCGGGTCAGAGTCCACCATCATCACCTTCACTTGGGTAGTCTTGTTGCCCGACAGGCGCAGTCCCACACGATAGCGAACCCTACGCGGAATCCACTTCCCACTATCAGCCGTATAGGCTGCGTTCTCAGTCCTGTATTGGCCTTTGTCTCCACAGACCAGTGTTATCCTTGGCGTCAGCTTCATCTGTAGCCTTACGGCGGCTATCAGTAGTAGGAGAAGGAACAGTGCTATCGGATAGGCTGTGATTAGAGGCCATCGGGGTGATGGTCTGGTAGCGGCGATGGTGCAAACGCCCCTGCAAGAGCTGCGCCTGCTAGTCCTAACAGTATGGCTACCGTGACTACCAGACCGACCATACCGTACACCTCCTCGGTACGGCGGATAGGCCGTATGGCCAGCCAAAGAACTTGCGTGCAGGCTTTGACAATATACACAATCTGCTGTTTCCAGCCCATGCCCCTATTCTACCACTTTCATAACTCTTGGCAGCCCTATAACTCCCTCCACGTACGTCCCGGTGGCAGTATGAACCGGGGTCTATCTTCATACGTCCGTTGACAAATCCTGGTCTGCTACTTACACTATCCATTATCCGGTCACAGCCGCGCCGCTCACATAGCAGACGAACCTGCGAGGGGAGGCAACTTAATGACGGTCAAAATTGTCACCGATAGTACCGCAGACATCTCACCTGAAATGGCACAGGCGCTGGGCATCCGGATTGTCCCGGTATACCTTAGCTTCGGCAGCGAGGTCTTTCGTGACGGAGTGGACATCACCAAAGATGAATTCTATCGCAGGCTGGAAACGTCATCTGTCCATCCAACCACTTCACAACCGACACCACAGGACTTCACCACGGCATACTCGGATTGCGCTGAAGAAGCTGATGACATCATATCCATCCATGTCTCCGCCAAGCTCAGCGGTACCTGCAACGCGGCCCTGCAAGGCATAAAGATGCTGAAAGGCAAATGCCAGGTCGAAGTCATTGACTCGCAGGTCGCTTCCGTTGCCCTGGCCCTGGTGGTCATGACGGCTGCCAGATTGGCCAGAGCGGGAGAGAGCCTGTCAGATGTTCTCGACGAGACACATAAAGCCATCGGTCAGGTACAAGCACTCGGCGTTTTTGACACCATGAAATACCTGGCTCGCGGCGGGAGGGTCAGCAAGGCAACGACTTCGGTGGCCCGAATACTGAGCATAAAGCCCCTGCTCACCTTCAGAGATGGAGAAATCGTTCGGGCAAGCCTGGTGCGGACGTACTCCAGGGGCATATCAAGGCTGTATGAGTTTGCCAGCAGTAAACCGTCCATTCAAGCACTGGCCATTGCCTACAGCACCGTGCCGTCCCATGCCAACCAGCTCAAGAAGCAGCTACTGGCCGTCTTCCCCGACGTGGACATCCATGTCGCCCAGTTGGGCGCTGCCCTTGGAGTCCATGGTGGCCCCGGAGTCTTGCTGGTGGCTCTCCGGTGAAAAGAATGATAGCCGGGAGGGCTGTGGATTTCATCAAGACCGAACGTAATCAAGGCCGGGGGCATCCGGAATGACCAGGATGCCGTGAAGATATATCCCAACACCGGCCAGTAACGTGAAAAAGGTGAAACTCAGGAAGCCTTCAGAATCTTCCTGGCCTGTTCCTTCCACTGCACAATCATCTTCTCCAGGTTCTCTACATCCGGGTCAGGCGGCGGGGGACTGCTAAGAGTGCCCAGGAACTCAAGCGCCTCCTGAATACGCGGCCCCAGTGAGCGCCCCACGTGGTTTGCCCCCCGCACCAGGTGGTATTCATGCGGTATGCCACGGTCCCTGAGAATTCGATGCAGGAACTCGGTGCCTCTGTCCAAGCCGAAGGCGTCCTCGTCGCCACATTCGAGATAAATCCCCATTTTCAAAGACAGAATCCTCTCGATATCCTTGACCACGATGTTGGCCGGGTTATTCTGTGCCCAGTATTCCTCATCGACCGGCCTGCCGTAGATGGCCCGAAATATCCCCTCCGAACGCCAGAACCTGTCTTCAAACTCAATATCCCTGAAGGCCAGTGCAGGCTCTATACCCGGCTCCAGTGCCGCCAGACCGGCAAAGATATCCGGGTATTTCAGCCCCATGCGAAGCGCACCCATGCCACCCATGGAAATGCCGGCAACAAACAGACCGTCACGTTCCTGCCGTACGCGATAGTTCTCCCGAATATGAGCAAGGAACGGCCCAACCAGGAGCGACTCCCACTTCTGGGAACCGTCCCGGTAGTCCATATAGAACGAGCGGCCGGCACTGGGCGTAACAACTACCAGCCTGGGCAACCGTCCGTCATTCCATGCCCTCTCGAAAAGAGGCTTCGTCCCGCCCAAAAAGGTCTTACTGTCGCCACCACCACCGTGCAGGAAGTAGAGCAGTGGCAGGCGTTCTTCCTCTTCTTGATAGCCATCAGGAAGAAGGACTGCGTACGCCATCGGGCCAGGGACAAGGTCACTGGTGTACTCGGCTTCAATGAATGTGCTATCTGCCATAATTTCCTCCGTATATAGTTAATAAGTATGTGTGTCGGGCATGACTGCGTACCCCAAGCATCTTATTCCTCCAGCAACAGCTCTGCGGCGGAGACCGTCATACCATCCGCCGTAGTGTAGCGGTGAGGTCTGGGAGGACGGGCTACCCCCATCAGGAAAGCCGCCGCGGCAAACAGACCGATAATTACCATAAATGCCGGCCGGTATGAGCCGATAACATCGAAGACGACATTCATGGCTACCGGACCTGCGGCACCAAACCCGAAGGCTACCAGAAAGCCCAGTGAACGAACCAGACCGAGACTGAAACGCCCGAAATAGTTAGCCCAGATTACTCCCTGGATTACGGCGATACCGGACATACCGATTCCATAGACTGCCACTGCCAGCCAGAGAAACACCGGCTGCCCCGCCAGCAGGAAGAGGAAAGCCCCCACACCCTGGATAACGAAAGGAATGACACGCACGGACACCCTGTCGGAATACTCGGCAACAAACCCCATGAACGGGAGCACCGCCGCCATGATAATAGCACGTACAGTCATCACGGTTGCCAGCGTAGCATCACTATATTTCAGGTCCTGAATATAGGCGGCCAGGCTGACATTTATACCCTGAAAGGCCATGCTGCTTATCCCAAGGGAAGCAGCCAGCAGCCAGAAGCTTCCGGTAGTTAACACCTCACGACGGTTCCACACCGGCTCTCCCGGAGTCAGCTTACCTTCAGAATACTCCTCCCCATTTCTCAGGTTTCCTTCAGTATCGGGAGCAATCCCGTCCGGATGCAGGCCCATATCCTCCGGTCGGCGGCGCATGAGGATTACCGAAGGGATAAGAACGGCCAACCACGTAACTACGGCAAAGACAACAAACATGGTGCGCCAGCCGGAGGAGGCAATCACAAACACGGTTACCGGGACAAAGATTATATTGCTCAGGTTATTTCCAAGGCGTCCGATGGCGATGGCCCGGCCACGCTTACGGACGAACCAGTTGTTTATGGCTACGTCCGTTACCAGCCCCCCCATGAGGGTGAAGCCAATGGCCACCACCACGCCCCGCAACAGGTCGAACTGCCAGAGAGCGCTTATCTGGGTTACGCTCAGCATGGTAATACCGACAACGATTGCACCGATGGGCATCAGCACACGGGGGCCGTACCGGTCAATGAAGGGACCGACAATGGGAGAAATCAGCGCCTCGGTTACACGGGCAATAGTCTGGACAGCGGCAACGCTGCTACGACTCCAGCCGAATTCATTCCCAAACGGCTTGAAGAAGAACCCCAGCATGGAGGAGTAATGCTCGGCATAAGCGAGATGTGCCAGGAAGGAGGCACCCACTATATTCCAGCCGTAGAAGTAGCGGGGCTTCCTGCGTATCGTGGTTGTCACACGGGTATTCTACACCATATCGCAATACAGGAAACACCCTTAAACCAAAATTGTTGACATCTTGCTGTATGGTGGGCTAGTTTGTATTACCGGGCATGATAGTTGTGTCAAGGAGTATGCTATGGATGAATTTAATGCCTACGTCGAGACCAATGCGGAACGCTTCATCGAGGAACTGAAGGGGTTCTGCCGCCAGCCAAGCATTGCTGCCCAGGGTATCGGTCTGGAAGAGATGGCGGAACTGGTACGCGCAAGGATGGAGAAACTTGGTGTCGATGTCCGTCTGATGCCGCTGGAGGGTGGCCCACCCATCGTCTACGGGGAGTTAGGAGAAGGTCGGCGCACCCTGCTAATCTACAACCACTACGACGTGCAGCCCCCCGACCCTCTTGATGAATGGGTATCGGAGCCTTTCGACCCCCAGGTCCGGGAAGGAACGCTATACGCCCGCGGCGTGGCCGACAACAAGGGAGACCTGCTGGCCCGCCTGCAGGCCGTCGAGTCTTATCAGACCACGATGGGCAAGCTTCCCCTCAAGCTCAAGTGGATTATCGAGGGCGAAGAGGAGGTGGGCAGCCCCCACCTGCCTGCATTCGCCGCCGAACATGCCGAACTGCTCTCCGCCGATGGCTGTATCTGGGAGGCCGGCGGCAAGGACATGAAGGAGCGGCCAACTATCACGTTAGGACTGAAAGGCATCATGTATCTCGAACTCAGGGCTCACGGTGCCAGCAGTGACCTCCACTCCTCGCTGGCTACCATTGTCCCCAATCCGGCGTGGCGTCTCGTCTGGGCTCTCAACACGCTGAAGGATGAGAATGACAACATCCTGGTTGATGGCCTCCTGGAGCATGTGGTCGAACCTACTCAGGCGGAGATGGAAATGCTGGCCGCCATTCCCTTCGAGGGAGATATGATGCTGGCCAACTTCGGCATACCTCGATTCATACGGGGGCTGACCGGCATTGAAGCACTGAAAAAGCACCTCTACGAGCCGACCTGTACCATCTGCGGTTTCAAAACGGGCTACATCGAACAGGGCACCAAGACCGTGCTGCCCAGGACAGCCATGGTCAAACTCGATTTTCGGCTGGTGCCCGACCTGGAGCCAGAAATGATACTGGACCTGCTGCGCAAGCACCTGGACAGACGGGGGTTCACCGATATCGAAGTGGTCACCGGACATGGCGAGCATCCTGCCAAATCGCCACCGGACGCACCTGTCGTGAAGGCTGCCATCGCTGCCGCTGAGGCAGTCTACGACCAGAGCCCTGTCATCGTTCCGTTGATGGCCGGTAGCGGTCCCATGTATCCCCTTACCCAGGCATTCGGAACACCGGCCTTCTCGACCGGCGTCGGCCATGCCCGGAGCGGTGCTCACGCTCCCAACGAGAGCATCCAACTGGATGACTACTACCAGGGTATCCGCTTCATCGGAGAACTGATTCGCCGGTTCGGTACTGTATAGCGGGGGTGTTCCCCGGACATAGTGGGGTTGGTCGGAAGGGTTTTCCATCACCCTGCCAGTAGCCTCAGGGTTGCCCCGGGAACAGTGCCGTACAGGTATTGTAGTATAGGATTATTAGTGATATTATATTGGGTAGTGGTTTTAGTTCAGGTTATTTTCTCTTTCGGTAAGTCTCCTGTGAGACTATCGCGGACTTATCCAGGCACTGGATAACCCCAACTCAAACCAGCCGACTGGTATGAAGGAGGTCGTCCAGTGGTGCTCCGAGACGAATCTATTGTGCGTTCCCGTTGCAGGCCATCCCCGTCAACACTAACGACGACCATCCATTCCACAGGTCCAATCCCGCCGGTAGGCCTGACTGCTGTTCTTCATGATGGCCACCGTCAAAGCATGACATCACCCGGGAACACTACGGAATAGAAGGAGACCAACATGCGTATCTACGTGGGCAACCTATCCTACAATGTAACTGAGGAAGAACTGCGCCAGGAGTTCGCCGCCTTCGGGGAAGTGGAATCTGTAAGCGTCGTGACAGACAGGAACACCGGTCGACCCAGAGGGTTTGCATTTGTCGAAATGCCTACCAAATCCGAAGGTGACGCTGCAATCGCTGCCGTTAACGGGAAAACACTTGACTACCGCACTCTTGTCGTCAACGAGGCTCGCCCTCGCACCGACAGCGGAGGCGGTCGTTCCTTCGGTGGTGGTGGCGGTGGCAGACGAGAGGGTGGGGGCGGCGGCGGTGGCTTTGGTCGAAGGGACGACAGACGCCGAAGGTTCTAATACTACCGGGCATCAGTCAGACCCTATACGGGCAGTACTACTTACCCGGCAGGCCTCTGTGACACGGTATGCTACTCTCAGTCCACCAGCCGGATTTTTCAGAGGGCGCTGATTGGGCGGCTCGTTGAACACCCACCAGTGGTCAAGGGCGGCAAGAGCCCGATTGCTCAAGGCTTCCATAAGCCTTTCTCCGGTTTGCGTATTGGTGTTATCCTATTCTCGCAGTGCTGGATAGTCGCAATTCACAGTGTGGACAATCAGTCTGCTGCACCACCAGCCGGGTAGAGCCGGTCCTGTTCATTCGATTCGACGGCCTCATCTTCTGTGCGGTCGGTCCAACATCTCCGTGGGAAGAATACCTTATTCCCGGAAAGACTGACCCGGAATCTACTTGACAGGAGTGAATCACGTCTTCAGAATAGTCATAGCAATAGCCCTCGTGAATACTGATGAACGGCACCGGCCAGCGCACGGGTGATGGCGCATGCAGAATCTACCAGTCGCACTGGCCCGAGGTCCGATAAAATGATAGGCATATATACCATCCGGCAGGTGTTTGGAATCCGCCTTCGTGTGCACTACACGTGGTTGATGGCCGCGGTACTTCTCACAGCCGCTATTGTCACTCAGTTCTCTACCGACTATCCCCTATGGCAGAGGTTAATCCTTGGAGCAGCTGGCACAGTGCTGTTCTTCCTTGTCGTTGTCGCCCGGGAGTTCGTCCTCGCCGTCATTTCTGCCAGTAAAGGTATGACGATAAACGTCATCACACTCTTTGTTTTTGGCGGATTACACCAGGTAGAGAAGGATACCACCGTCCCGGCCCTTGAGCTGCTGCAATCTGCAATCGGACAGCTAATTAACCTGCTTACAGCAGGGATTTTCACCGCCGCCTACTTTCTACTGGTACATACCGGTAATATAATCGTTGATGTGCTTATGCAGTGGCTGGCGTTTATCTGGTTCATGCTGGCCATTCTTCACTTCGTACCGGGTTTCCCTCTGGATGGAGGCAGGGCGCTGCGAGCACTTCTCTGGCGTCTTACCGGCAACTATGAAAAGGCGACTCGCACAGTTGGCTGGATAGGGTGGACTATCGGGTTGCTCGCCTCTATGGGAGGGATTACACTACTGGTCCTGACACAGGAATGGTTTACCGGGGTGCTGCTCGTAGCTGTTGGCCTGGTGCTTCAGAACGCAGCAACGCATGGTCGCCGACTTGCCGCACAGACCGGCGCTCTCGCCGGTGAACAGCAGAGCATCCAGAAAGACTAATCATTCTGCCACAAGGTCTTTTCGGTAATCCGGTTAATTATCTGCGTCCGGCGGCTTTCCGTGTAATAGGCCCGCCACTCTGCCTTGAACCACCTGAAAGGACTCTGCGCTTCCGCCCACAACCGCAGCCTGATGTCGCGAGGGTCATCAGTCAGCCAAAACGCATCTATTACCGTGGCCAGTGGTGTGCCACCGGTTATTTCCACTTCGTAATGACTGCGTCCGACTCTCTGGGGCAGCAGACCCCGATTATAGATGGCCCAGTTCACCCGTACGGTGTTTCTCGGTGCTGCCCTGGTTTTCACATAGAGACGGCAATCGAACGGGTCCTCAGGGTTCAGCCAACGCAGTTCCATGATTCCGGTAAGCAACGGAAAGGACATCTGCGTCACCTGTGTT
This sequence comes from Dehalococcoidales bacterium, assembly GCA_016783135.1. GTDB lineage: Bacteria > Chloroflexota > Dehalococcoidia > Dehalococcoidales > Fen-1064 > DUES01. The sequence goes on from JADHXC010000016.1 coordinate 29,877, forward strand.
CTGCTCCGTTTGTACTCCTGAGAACGTTCACCGACAACATCTTCCCACTCTCGCCACTCCGTCCAGGAATCATTGGTATGCCGCAGTGTGCCGATGCTGGCAATGGTTTCGCCAAATACATCATCCCACTTATCCGTTCCCAGCAGCCAATCAGCCCTTTGCTCAAGGTCCCCGCCTCTGGCAAGTACCGCGCACTCTATGGATTCCCCCAGTATATAACGGAGGATTCGGTCCGCCAGAAGCGAGGCGACCTCATCCTGCTCAGCGAAATCACTGTGACCGTGTTCACCGTAGTAGACAACATCGGCGCCATCCGAGTATTGAGCCGTGAGAGGCACCACGCCGTCGTCCATATCCCTCGGCCATACATCAACCCCGGTACTGTCGAACTGCGGACTGAGAGGCGCCTTTTCTGCCGATATGAAAGCGAGCCAGTATTTCCTGGTGCTCACCCACTCTCCTCCTTCAGAACTGTCCATAAAAAGCAGGGATTCGCACACGCCTTCATCGGCACCCATCAAGAACGTCTGGCAATACTCCAGCACAGGACTACCACCGGGTGTATAATACCGCTCCAGTTTCTTAATGGGGCTATTAATGGTTATCACCGCCACTACCTTATCAGCTATCCCGTTGATGTTCTGCGACACGGCGTAGAGTGCTGCCTTACCCCCCATGCTGTGCCCGACAAGGATAAGGTTATCCTTACCCTGGAAGTGCTCGTCGATGCTATCGACGATGTTATGAGCCCAGGTATCGACATCTTCGTAGCCGGGATAGCATCTTGCCATGGTATTGATGCGCAGAGTGGTGCCGGGGTTGGCCTGCTCGTAGAGGAAGTTAAACGTCAGCAGTTGTTCTTCAAGTAAGTCGGAAAGAAGCTGAAAAGTACAGCAGTCGCTGCCCATACCATGCAGGAATACGAAGTTGAGCTCTTTGACCTTAATACTGACCGGTGGCGCTGATTGTGTCGAGCCAGGGAAAGCAACCAGGATACACAGGCATATGACCACCAGCAGCGATACTCGTCTTATAGCGCGAATGAACATCTCATCACCGGTCAATTCCACCTTGAAGTCTTTTTTATTACTACTGAGCCGGTTCTAACAGTCTATCCTATGGATACTGTAGAAGCCCGTGCGTCCTCTGTCAAGGTTGCGCTGGCTGGAATACCTCTGTACCGGAGTGTCACTAATATACCGGGCGAGCACATGGGCTTGACATTCAGATAACCAGAGGATAAATTATTATTAGGTATTACCTAATGTTATGGTATACACTAATAATCTCTTTGGAGTTGGTATATGGTGAAGCGAAGCGAGGAAGACCTGGTGCAATACATCCTGAGAAGGTCCGAAGAGATATATAATACACTTTCACCCGGAGTGCCGACCGAGTGGCTCTCGTCCGATTTGACTGTCGCCCAGCTGCGTATTCTGCTTGTCCTGCAGTCCCGGGGGCCTACCCGGATGAGTGATATCGCATCCACTCTGAGTGTTACCCTCCCGTCGGCAACCGGCATCGTGGAGAACCTGGTTAAAAAGGGACTGGTGGAACGGGAAACCGATTCGAAAGACCGAAGGCTGGTCATCTGCAAGATGTCTCCCGCCGGACAGGAAAGCATTAACCGGCTCTGGTCATCCGGCCAATTCCAGATGGAGAGGTTACTCGATGGCCTGTCCCTGGTACAACTCCGTAAAGCTGCCGACGTTGCCGACATACTGTTCAGCAATGTATCAGGAAAGGCGGAGGAGGTGACAGCAGATGAAACGATTGCCTGAAGCGTTAGCCCGATTCATAGAACGCCGTCCCTGGTGGCTTGTCGCCGCAGCCGTAGTGCTGGCTGCCGCTGCTATTCCGGGGATTACCATGCTGAAAACAGAGACCGGTTTTGACACACTGGTCTCGCCCAGCTCTTCACTGTCACAGGACAACTCCAGATACCAGGAGCAGTTTGGCGCCGAACCAATTACTGTTCTAATCGAGGGTCAACTTGACGACATATTCTCGACAGGCAACCTGGAGATTATGCGTGGCTTCGTGCAGGAGTTCTCCAATGATGACCGCTACCGTGCTGTTGCCGGCCCGCTGGATATCCTCCAGACGACCGTGGAGGAAGCAAATAGCATACAGTTGGCACTACAGGAACAGATAATGCTCGCGCAGGAGACCGCGGCGGTGAAGGCCGGAGAGATAGCTGTCGCACAGGGACTTTCGGAGGAACAGCAGGCAGAGGCAGTCGAACTGGCCCGGGTCGGGGTTATTCAGGAGTTCCAATCACAGATAGAAGGGATGCAGCAGATAGGAGAGCCCTCACTGGACAACCCCCTGTTCGTGGCAGCCGTCCTCTACGGCACAGATGACACAATCAACAAAGCAATGCAGCCATTCATTCCGGACGATGGACACGTCCTGGTATTTATAACTCCACAAGGGAACATGGAGGACCGGGAGGCCCTGCAGGCAGCCGAAGATATCGAGGCCTTCTTCGTAAAGCATCCGCTGGTGAATGCGGATGTCACGGTTATTGCAGACACGAAACTTGTGGACGCTATCAGCAGGAGCCTGGGCAGCAACTTTGCAGCCCTCTTTGGCCTATCCGTCGGCGTTATGATACTCATCCTTCTGGTCATGTTCCGTGTACGCTTGCGGCTGCTCTCCCTGCTGATGGTCGGCATTGGCACCCTGTGGACATTCGGCCTGGCGGGATACTGCTCCATACCCCTGTCAATGACCACCATGGCAGTGCTGCCAATACTCATCGGTCTCGGAATAGACTATTCGATACAATTCCACAACCGCTACCAGGAAGAAATCACCAGAAGTCACTCAATCGGCAAGGCAATTATCACCTCCATATCCCGTATGTTTCCTGCGGTAGGTATCGCCCTGCTGGCCACGATTATCGGTTTCATTACGCTCTATATATCCAGGGTGCCTATGATACGTGATTTCGGAACGATGCTTGCGGTGGGCGTCGTTCTGTGCTACGTAGCAGGGCTGTTCCTCCTTCACAGTATCATTTATCTGCGTGACAGGAAGGTACCCATTGACCGCCTCAGTAAGGTGGCCAGACAGGCAAGCGGTCGTATCGAGAGGGTTCTATCGCAAGTAGGCAGGATGGCAGTCAACAGGACACTCCCGATATTCCTGATTGCCCTGGTCTTCGCCATTACCGGAGGTGTGGTGGACCACTGGCTCCCGATTAACACCAACTACGAGGAACTGATGCCTCAGGACATAGAGGAGCTGGAGGTATTGCGGGAGCTACGCCAGATACTCGATATCGGTGGAGAGATTCGCTTCATGATAGAGGCAGAAGATGTCACCAGCCCGGAGGTACTCACCTGGCTGAGCCAATACCAGGACGCAGCTCTCAGGTTGTATCCCGAACTCCTTTCCGTAGACAGCCTGGCGGTGCTTCTCAATGAAGCCACCCAGGGAGCAACACCAACCGAACAGCTCGTTGAGCAGGTACTCGGGAGCACTCCACCCCTTCTCCTGGACCGGCTGGTCTCCCCCGACCACAGGATGGCAAGCATATCGTGCAGCATTGCATACATATCCCTGGAGGAGACCAATGACCTTCTTCAGGACATGGCAGACCTCGCTCAGCCACCGACCGGAGTACGAATTGCGCCGGTAGGGTCTCTTGCCCTCGGAGCAAGCACGGTTGATGCCGTGGTAGGGACAAGGCTTACCATGAACCTCCTCTGCCTGGGGGCCGTATTCGTGGTGCTCCTGCTGGTCTACCGGCGTCTCAGCAGTGCCGTATTCACACTTATACCGGTGGGTGCTGTGATAGCCTGGTCCTCACTGGATATGTTCCTCATCGGCATACCGCTCAACCCACTCACCGCGATTCTGGGCGTCATCATAATCGGCATCGGCACCGAATTCATGGTGTTGCTCATCAGCCGGTACGAAGAGGAGAAACAACAGGGACAGTTGCCGCGGGATGCCATGGTTACGGCACTCTCGAAGATAGGCCGTGCCATAGTCACCACTGCTCTGACAACTGTGGGCGGCTTCGCCGTGCTGATAGCATCGGACTTCGTCATGGTCCGCGACTTTGGTATCGCCACAGTACTGGGTGTGTTCCTCTGTCTGGTTAGTGCCATTGCCGTCATGCCCGGGTTGATTGTACGGTTTGACGAATGGAGAGCCAAGAGGTCGTTAAAGCAGACCAGGTGACTGCCCATGAGATACATGGGCATGAGATACATGGTAAGGGGCAGGACACCACAGGCCAGGAAACGCTATAATGTATTCGCCGGAGACAGGTCAGTAAATCAGCAGACAATTGCCCTTCTGTATACTGAAGGGTGCGGCACGGACTGGAGGTATGCGGATGCGCATCGGACTGATAACGGACACACACATCCCCATGGCAGCAAAGGAACTACCCCCTGAGGTGACTGAGGTTTTCCAGGAAGTCGACCTCATCCTGCACGCTGGTGATATCTACAATATATCCGTCCTGGATGACCTCCAGCGAATAGCCCCTGTGCTGGCGGCACTTGGAGATGACGATTCCATCGGCCTGCTGAAGGACGAGCGTGTTGAGAACAAGCATGTGCTGAATCTGGAGGGCTACACGATATGGCTCGTCCACGAAAGGCCCTTTCCGTACCGGTCTACACCGGAGCAGAGGGCACAGCTTCCCGATATTATCGTACACGGTCACAGTCATGCGGCGGAAGTAAGGCGCTATGACGGTGTCCTGGTTGTAGGTTCCGGCAGCCCCACTTTTCTGCACTACCGTCATGGCCCGGGTACGGTCGCCATACTTGAGATAGGGCTCGAAGGAGCGGAGGCTTCCATTGTGAAGCTGTAGGGTGCTGAAAAACCCTTTCTACCAACCCCATGCGGCCCAGACCACTGCCAGAGGGGGTGCCCCTCAGAAGGGACCTGCCCTCCGGACTCCCCTTTTTCATCACCCTGTTAGGTTGCCATCTGCTGGCAAAACAGGGCGTTTATAAAAAACTTAATAATATCTTCGCACAATATTTACGAGCTTTATGTTCAGGTTCACAAACGATTCAAAACGATGCGTATACTTCCAGAAATCCCTATCAGATGAGCAGCTTCACCACGGGAATTGCCATGTATGTGGATATGATTAGCCCCATTCCCCTCTATTAACGGCATCGAGGTAAGAGAAGCAACAAGGAGAACGGATGCCGGATTTACGGCTCCACGAGTATCTGGTCCGAGCGACCTGTCACTAGCTCATAGCCGAGTGATAGTCCTGCAGGGACCTCACCCCGGAGCCACCCCGACGATAAGCAGCTATTCCCTTGGCGGCGGCGGTGGCAGCGGCCAGGGTAGTAATATACGGTACCTTGTACTTTATCGCCGTCTTGCGGATATAGGAATCATCATACTGACTAAGCTTCCCGACCGGGGTATTGATAACCAAGTTAATCTCCCCGTTCATGATTCCATCAGCGATATTGGGGCGCCCTTCGTGCATTTTAAGAATCAGTTCGGACTCGATACCTTCACCGGCGAGGAACTGGCGAGTGCCTCGTGTTGCCTTGATTTTGAAACCGAGGTCAGCGAAGCTCCTGGCCACCTCAGTCACGGAGGGGCGCTCTTTCTCGGACACCGTTATCAGGACGGTACCCTCTGTCGGGAGCAGTTGCTTTGCCGCTTCCTCTGCCTTAAAGAAGGCCAGGCCGAATGAGTCCGCGATTCCCAGGACCTCGCCTGTTGACCGCATCTCCGGACCCAGCACAGGGTCCACTTCGGGGAACATGTTGAACGGGAAAACCGCTTCTTTCACACCGAAGTGTGCTATCTTGCGCCGCTTCAGGTCCATCTCAGCAAGTTTCCTGCCGAGTATAAGCTGAGTTGCGATGCGCGCCATGTACACGTTGCACACCTTTGAGACCAGCGGTACCGTCCGCGATGCTCGTGGGTTTGCCTCCAGCACGTAGACCACATCCCGGGCAATCGCATACTGGATGTTCATCAGCCCCAGCACGTCCAGTTCCTGCGCAATCTTCCTGGTATACTCGTAAATCGTGCCGAGGTGCTTTTCGGGTATGCTTACCGGAGGTATCACGCAGGCGGAATCGCCGGAATGTATGCCGGCAAATTCAATGTGCTCCATGATGGCGGGCACAAAGACCTGGGAGCCGTCGGCAATGGCATCAGCCTCCGCCTCGATAGCATTTTCAAGGAACTTGTCTATCAGGATGGGGCGGTCAGGGGTGACATCCACGGCGGCGGCAAGATACTCCCTGAGCATCTCTTCATCGTGAACAACCTCCATGCCTCGTCCGCCCAGAACATAGGAAGGCCGTACCATCAGGGGATATCCGATTCTACCGGCAACGACCATCGCTTCCTCAAGATTGCTGGCCATGCCGGAATCCGGCATGGGGATACCGAGCTTCACCATTTTCTGCCTGAAACGGTCACGGTCCTCCGCCAGGTCGATTGTCTCCGGCGAGGTGCCCAGTATTCTAACGCCAGCCTCGGACAGTTCCCTGGCAATGTTGAGCGGGGTCTGTCCTCCAAACTGGACAATCACGCCCTCCGGCTTCTCCTTCTCGTAGATACTGAGAACGTCCTCAACGGTGAGTGGCTCAAAATAGAGCTTGTCCGACGTGTCGTAGTCCGTGGAGACAGTCTCAGGATTGCAGTTGACCATGATTGTCTCGAATCCCATGTCACGTAGCGCCAGAGCGGCATGGACACAGCAGTAGTCGAACTCTATCCCCTGGCCGATACGATTCGGGCCGCCACCGAGAATCATTACCTTCCGTCGGTCGCTGGCGACCGTCCTGTCGGGGGCATTGTAGGTGGAGAAGTAGTAGGCGGCATTTTCCACGCCACTGACGGGTACAGGTTCCCACGCCTCGACAACCCCGAGGGAAATGCGCCTGGTCCGGATTTCCTTTTCCGGTATACCGAGAAGCTGCGCCAAATAGCGGTCGGCAAACCCATCCTTCTTTGCCTTAATCAGCAGGTCATCCGGCAGTATTTTGCCCTTGTAATTGAGGATTTGCTCCTCCAGTTCCACAAGCTCTTTCATCTGCTCGATGAACCAGGGCTTGATGTATGTCCTCTCGTATAGCTCCTGAACACCGGCACCCTTACGAAGTGCCTCGTACATGATGAACTGTCGCTCGCTGGTAGGGTTCTTGAGCATCTCCATCAGTTCGGGCAGTTTTTTCTTATTGAAATCCCGGGCGAAGCCCAGGCCGTAACGACCGATTTCCAGCGAGCGAATCGATTTTTGAAAGGCTTCTTTATAATTTTTACCGATGCTCATTGCCTCACCGACAGCACGCATCTGGGTACCAAGCTTATCCTCGGCACCCCTGAATTTCTCAAAAGCCCAGCGGGCAAACTTGACGACTACGTAGTCACCTGACGGGGTGTACTTCTCAAGGGTCCCGTCCCGCCAGTAGGGAATCTCGTCCATGGTGAGGCCACCGGCCAACATGGCAGAAACAAGTGCTATCGGGAAACCGGTCGCCTTGGATGCCAGTGCCGAGGAGCGTGAAGTCCGCGGGTTAATTTCTATCACTACCACGCGACCCGTCTCCGGGTCATGGGCAAACTGGATATTGGTACCACCGATTACCTTTATTGCCTCCACTATCCGGTAAGAGTACTCCTGGAGTTTCTTCTGAAGCTCCGGGTCTATCGTGAGCATTGGTGCCGTGCAGTAGGAATCCCCCGTATGGACGCCCATGGCATCTACATTCTCGATGAAACAGACCGTTATCATCTGGTTATTGGAGTCGCGGACCACTTCCAGTTCCAGCTCTTCCCAGCCCAGGACGGATTCCTCTATCAGTACCTGGCCGATGAGACTGGCAGCAATACCGCGGCTGGCCACAGTCCGTAACTCCTCCACGTTGTAGACCAGGCCCCCGCCGGTCCCGCCCATCGTGTATGCAGGGCGTATGACGACCGGATAGCCCAATTCCGCAGCAACTTCCTCGGCATCTTCGACATTATAGACAGCGGTGCTCCGCGGCACTTCGAGTCCGAGACCTTTCATTGTTTCCTTGAAAGTAATTCTGTCCTCACCACGTTCAATAGCATCAATCTCTACGCCGATTACCTTAACGCCATATTTATCAAGAACACCGGCCCGCGCCAGCTCGGCGCTGAGATTCAGGCCGGACTGCCCGCCCAGATTCGGCAGCAGGGCGTCCGGTCGTTCCTTCTCGATAATCTGAATCATACGGTCGAGGTTAAGTGGCTCGATATAGGTGGCATCTGCCATACCTGGGTCAGTCATGATTGTGGCCGGGTTGGAGTTCACCAGTACAATCTCGTAGCCAAGAGCCTTCAAGGCTTTGCAAGCCTGTGTACCGGAGTAGTCGAATTCGCAGGCTTGCCCAATGACAATGGGTCCGGAGCCGATAATCATCACCTTCCTGATATCATCCCGCCTAGGCATACAACCTGCCTCCCAAGTTCTTATTCTCCATAGTTACCCGGGTTATTCCGGATGGTCTGTTTCTGATGAATATGTACATGGCCAGAAGATATTATAGCATACCGACCTTTCAAAGAGCAATAGGCAATCAGTTACCGTATACTGTTAAGCGTCTTCGTAATACTCCTATTCGCGGGTCACGACTAACCCGGTCACCATCTGAATCATTAACCGGAGTTTATCAAGCCGGTTCTATGGCAACTCCATCTTTCACTTCTAAGTGGTTGTACAGCATCAGCGATATTTACCGAGTAATCGTCTTTGCCGACAACTCACCTTACCCAGATTGCTACTGACTACTCAGTCATGTATACTGCAAATCAGCAACTATTTGGACTGTTTATCCCGGTCTGACCGCTATCAACATGCCAGACTACCTCGTGATTCACAGTATAGCAGAGGTGAAACCCGCAGTAATAAACACACGTAAGCAAGGAGGATGTGCCGGTAATGGAAGTGCTTGATGTTATCAGAAAGCGAAGGAGCATAAGGGAATACAGACCAGACAGGATACCGGAGGACGTGCTGGACAGGTTGCTGGAGGCACTGCGACTGGCCCCGACGGGAGGCAACCGCCAGCCTTTCAAGTTCATCGTTGTGCAGGATAAGGAGACCAGAGGGAAAGTAGCCGCTGCCTGTCGATGGGTGCCGGGTAGACCTGATGGCCATGGGTTCATCGCCGAAGCCCCTGTGGTGATAGTCGCCTGCGGCTCCGAGAAAGACGCGGTTACGCGCTTCTACAAGGATGGGCATCCTTCCCTCATAATGGGTGTTGCCCCAGACGCGATAGACAAGGAGCCGCATGACTATAACAACCTCATGGCGGTTGACCTTGCGATTGCCCTGGACCACCTGACCCTGGTAGCGACTGAGGAAGGACTGGGCACGTGCTGGATTGCGGCTCTGGACGAGAGGGAGCTAAAGAACATCCTTTCCGTACCCGACGACATGAGGGTCCTGTTCGTGATGCCCATTGGCTACGCCATTTCCTGGCCGGAACCGAGACCCCGGAAGGCACTCAAAGAAATCATATGCCGGGACAGCTACAGCTAGCGGGCAGAGCGGCACTTCATCAGGTGCTTCCTGTGTCCTCAATTCCATTTCCAGGGTGAGTCAGCAGAACTCCCCGGTCTCACACTGCCATTCCCTCCTGTACAATGTTACTGTCTCATTCATACGGTGACATTTTCTCTGGGCACCGAATATCCGCGCGGTTTTCTACTGAACCAGTACATCTACTTGACAAACCATGTTCTGTCGATTACAATGAACGCCTCTGCACGTAAGCAGAACTATATAGTTCTTGTGCTTAGGTGTAAATGTACTTTACCATACCGTTCAGTAATTGGTTGCCTGGAGGAATACACTGGGGTCCTGCTGGGGAAAACCAGAGTGCTGGGGATGTTTGGGATGACCATCCACCGGCTTAATTAAGCGCTGCTACTCCCTCCCGTGACCGGAGCTCTGGGGGTAATCGGGCATAACCAGACTTTATCAGGTTTAGGCTGATATAGTCGGGTTTAGCAGCAGGGCCCCTAACCGAAAAGAGATACAGACAACCTCGGCCCATGCCAGCCTTTTGGGTCACAGCCATGATACTGCTTTTTCAAGGCGAGGGTAGTCCACCCATAACAACCCCCACTGGAACGATGACAGCGCGTTAACAGGAGGAATAACAACCATCTATTGTTGCTATTGACATCAGGCATCCTGATGCGTATAATCTATGACCAAGGACTGTACCTGAACGTCAAGGTAGTCTATTAAGAGGTGCAGACTCTGGTCTGGTCGTGGTGTGGAGTGGTGGAGTCTGTAGCAATACAGATAGAGTCTGTAGTAATACAGATAGAGTCTGTAGTAATATAGATAGAGTCTGTAGTAATACAGATAGAGATAGGAGAAGAAACTGCCCGTGTTACGCGCCGGGAGAGCGCTTGATATAGAAGGTAATACAAAGGTGGAACCCTAACCTGTATGGTAAGAAAGGAGAAAAGATGAAAAGAAAAGTTGCATGGCTCATGCTGTCTTCGCTAATGGTGGCGGCGCTGGTTCTGTCATCCTGCCAACCGGCAGCGGTTGAGGAGAAGAAAGAGACAGAGACAGTTAAGGGGCAGGTCACAGAGAAGGCAGCCCCCACAGTAGTAGAAAAAGAGAAAACCACGACCGTTGTCGAGGAAAAGGGTCCGGAGATGGTCCTGGACTCTATGGGAAAACTGAAGGAGAAACCCCGATACGGCGGTAGTATCACCTTCATCTCGTCCAGCGGTACGCCGACACAGCTCCTTGACCCGGTGAATTCGACCCGTTCCTTACCCAACGCGCTTCACGTCTACGGACGACTGGGTACTGCCGACTGGTCAAGGGGACCCCAAGGCACCAACGAGTTCCCGTTCACGTCTTCCTATATTCCTGACCCATTCCTCACTGGCGACGTGGTCGAGAGCTGGGAGATTATCGACCTAGATACCATTATCTTCAAGCTCCGCGAAAACGTCTACTGGCACAACCGCCCGCCGATGAACGGCCGGCAGTTCACTTCTGACGACGTCGAGTATTCGTTTGAACGGGGGTCGCTGGACCCGCGGAACGTGTACTACCCGCCGGAGGAGCAGGACCCGCCGTTCTTCGTGAAGATTGACAAGCTCAACTTCGAGCTCAATTATGACGAGCCGACCACGCGCATGCTTCACGGCGTCATGAACTGGATGTACATGCAGCCGCGTGAAGTGGTGGAGGCATTCGGCGACTGCGAGGACCCCAATCACCAGGTCGGCATCGGGCCCTTTATGCTGGAAGATGCCGTTACCGACAGTTCGCTGACCTGGAGCAGGAACCCCAACTGGCACCTTTTCGACCCCTTCTTCCCCGAGAACAGGCTGCCCTATATCGACAAGCTCCAGATGATTGTGATACCCGATACGGCCACCCAGCTGGCGGCGCTGCGGACGTACAAGACCGACTGGCAGTGGGTCGACTCCGACAAGGTGGACGGCATGCTGCAGTCCAACCCCGAGCTGAAGATGAGAATGGTGCAGCCGGACAGCTCCAACACGATGTGGCCGCGCACCGATATCGCGCCCTTCAGCGACAAGCGGGTACGGCAGGCAATCTCCATGGCGATAGACCAGCCGGCCATCCTCGAGGACTACTACGAGGGCAAGGCCTTCATGCTCACCTGGCCGGTGATGCCCTCCTTCGCCGACCACTACACACCACTGGATGAGCTGCCGGCAAGCAGCC
>JADHXC010000059.1 GCA_016783135.1 Dehalococcoidales bacterium
CATCAAAGGCTTTGGAGCAAGAACCAATCAGGTTGGAATTCTTAGAGGAAGCACTGGTTGCTTAAAGGGATTGACTGAAATGGCAGGAGGGTATAGGATATGGCCAGATCGAATTTCCACCAGTTATGGGACGCAGCCTCACAGGTGCCAATAAGACGTGGTTGGGAAGATATGGCTATAGTATCTGAAGAGGCACTACTAGACGTTGCTGATATATATTTTAAAGCACATAAAAGAGCTATTGATTATCTTCTTTCAAGGCAAAATGTTGTTCAGCCGTCTTCCATAGAGTCTGATTGTTCTGAGCAACAAATTCAGCAATGACAGCTGAAAAGATAGCAAGGTTAGCATTGAGGACGTATATGTTAGAAGTGATTTCCTCAATAGGCATAGAAAGTTTAGGCTGTTGCTGTCTCATAAGTGGAGACAATTCACGGTCAAGATGTTGTGCAAGTTTCAAACCTAATTTCCGTGCCAACCTATCAGCATCAAATAACTCGTTAATGTCTTCAATATCCATAAGCAAACCTCACGATATTAGTGACAGGACTCATGGAGTAAGTATATGACTCAGCACTCTAGCGGTCAACCACGATTTATTGGAACCCAATCACATAACTTTTCCTGTGTGCGGGTACCCTGATAAGGAGCGTTACCGGGGAAGTGACTAATCGAGACCGAGTATTCGGCACAACTCGGTAGGGTTGTACTTTCCCGGAGTTTCACCACTGGCCGCCATCTCCTGTGCGATACGCAGCAGCATCTGGTTGACCGGAGCTTTAAGGCCCAGTCGCTCTGCCTGGCGGACAATCTCGCCGTTGAGGAAGTCGGTCTCGACAGTACCCTGCTGACGGGCCAGGCTCTGCCAGGTGGAGCTCTGAGCCTCGGTACGCAGGCTGTTGCGCGGCTGTTCGGTGCTCTCCGGCCATACCTCGGCCAGTTCCTCGTTGGACACCCATCGGATGCCGGCCTTTGAGAGAATCTGCTGTGCTTCCTCAAAGGCTGCGCTGTATATAGGGGCGGTCTCTCTGCCGCGGGCGTTGGTGATGGCACCGATGGCGTTACCCAGGTTGGTCATCAGCTTGCCCCATTTGTAGGGCATCACCTCCGGGGTGACCAGCACGAAGAACCCGGCGCGGCGCAGCCTGTCGGCAACTTCCTCGGCAAGGCCATCCTTTCCTTCTGGATACTGCCCGATGATGAGCCAGCCCGGAGGGTCGCGACGGGCAATTGCCTCTCCGTCGGTGACGTAGACGCCACCGACACGCACCATGACCCCGTACACCCTGGGGAAATACCCGACGGCGATTTCCTCATTGCGGGTGCCGTTCTGGAGACAGAAGACGGGGATGTCATTCACCACCTTGCGCAGGTCACCGAGCGCCTCATCCGTGTTCTGGCCTTTCACGCAGAGCAGGACGACATCCTCCGGACCAAACTCAATCTGGTTCGGTCCGGTAACTGCGGGTAGCCGCAGGTTGTGTGTCTCCGTGGGCGTGACGAAGCGCAGGCCTTGCTCGTTGATGGCGTTGACGTGGCCGGGCCGGCCAATCAGGACCACTTCCGTGCCGGTGAGATGAAGGTGACCGGCGACCACTCCTCCTATTGCTCCGGCTCCGTAGATTATGATTCTCATGTCGAAGTTACTCCTTCCGGTTTTTGGTTCTATAATGACTACTTCAGCACCATGCGGGCTACCAGTACCGGTGGGATAGCGCGCATGTTACCAAATGACAGAGGCATGCCGGACTTGAGTTCGACGTCATCCGGAAAGGTCGGTTCCTCAATCCCGTCAAGGACAAAGCCTTGTTTGAAGCAGGTATTGAATAACAGGCTGATAGGCCGGTGGAAGTAGTGCTGCGGCATGGGCTGGCCCGGGATGCCCACACCCATATGGTGGAAAGGCTCTGCGTAGTCGGTTACCGTGACGCCCGCCCTGAATACCAGCTTGTCACCTGTATCGAACTCCTCAGCGACCAAGCGCGTTGCTCCCGAGTTGAAGGCAGGGTGGAGCACACTGAATACGAACCGCCCGCCGTTCTTTAGCAACTTTGGTAGCGTTGAAATCAGCGGCTCGATGGAGGACATGTCCATCAGGGCCATGGTGCAGACGGCGGCGTCAAAACGCTTCTCACCGAGCGACAGCAGGGCTTCGGGGTCGATGGCGCTGAGTACCCGGTAGGTTATGCGTTCCGCGTTCTTCGTGTAGCGCTCCCGAGCCTGCCGGATGAACATCTCCGAATGGTCGATGGCGACAATCCTGGCCCCGAGGACCGCTATACGCCGGGCGAAACGCCCCGCCCCGCAGGCAATATCCAGCACCATCTCGTCAGGCTTGAGTGCCAGCAGCCTCTCTGTAGCCGGCTCGATAAGGTAGTCCTGGAACTCGTTGCCGTCACCAATCTTATCGTCCCACCACCCGGCGAGAGTATCCCAGACCTCGGCGGTCTGGCTGTCATATTCCGGGAAATCGGGAGATAGTTCTTCTGTTGTCATGAAACACTCCGATTAACACCAGTTCAACGGTCAGGTGATTAGCGCCATGCTTCGTAGCGCTGGCGCACTATATCCTCGGCAAGTTTCTGGCGTATACTGGAGGTACGCATTGTACCAAATGACTGCTCCCACTGCTCTTCTGTGGACATCATGGTATCCCACAGGAAGGCACCCTTAACAACGTCAGGATAGCGGTCCATAAGGTTGAAGAATGCCTGATAGCAGTTTGCCTGCGTTTCCTGACCTTCGTCCAGACCGTCATCATCCTTGTCTTTGAATACCATAGCAGTGAACTCATCAGCGGCGGCCACGCAGAGTGCTTCTAACGAGTCAACGTAGCCGAACTCGGTGAATATTATCGGCTTGCCGGGATTCCGCTCCTGGAGAGGGATGAGGTGTTGCTGGAATACCTGCTCCCACTTCGTCTCCAGTTCGTCGACGCCGGGGGCTGCGCTCGGAGGTGTATCATAGAGCGAGAAGTAGGCACTGACCCCGACGAAGTCCAGCTCAAGGTCTTGGACTAGGTTATCGCTGCCGGGACCGAAAAAGTCCCTGTTTTCTACGGTCCCATGGTGCATTTCATAACCGAGCATTCCGCCATAAACTTCACGCACGGCGGATACCATTGCCTGCATCTCGTTCAGGAAGTGGTTGGGCCATTGGCCACCGGAGCGGCTGCGAAAGAGGCGGTCAGTCTCTGTCCCGAGGGTGAACAGGCCAACACCCTCTTCCTCAGCAATTCGGGCGATATGGACGAGGCAGTCGCTGTATGTCTGCCAGAACTCGGCGACGAACTGCTGGTGCTGGAGGTGGTCGGTACGCCAGGGCCAGAATTCAGGTGAGATATTGTCATCCTCAGTGTGGGCAAAGGGGTCTCCCAGTTGCCATCTCTGTACCGGGTGCTCACCAGCGGCACCGGATTCAAACGCCATGTGAATATAGACATTGAATCCGTGTTGACGGAATCGTTGGATTAACTTTCTCAAGACGTCATCGCTAAATGTAGGAATTAATGCATCTGAATACTTGAGCTCTACGGTGCTGTCCATGCTTCCTTCAAGATGCAGGGCTACCGAGATACCCACCCAGTTAACGTTGAGGTCACGCAGATACTCAAAGTATTCGGCAGGGAGTTCAGATACTGCATCCTTGTTAGTACCCCAGTTACCGCCCATGTGGACAGCGCGGTAGTTAGTGCCGGTACCATCCAGGATAGTCCAGTCGGTATCGGGGGTGGCCTCAGGCGGTGGCTGGGTCGGTTCGGTTGGGGTCTGTGTCGAGGGTTTGGTATCCGTCGGTGGCGGATTCAATTCTTCCTTAGGTTCGGGGCTCTTGATAGTGAACATCCCGGAAAGGCCCCCGATATTCACCGTGTAGTTGCCGCTGATTTCCCGGATTATTGTGAACCCTACCCGGTCACTGGCACCGCCGGCAAGCGTTATCTGTTTACTTCCCTCGTCCTTGCCATTCAACGTGAGTGTGACTTCGTGAGTCCCCATTTCGTCTCCGGTGTTGCTTACCAGTACGCTTACGGTTACCTTCTCATTGCTCTGTACTTCAAGCGGCTCCATCCGCAGGTCCGATACGAAAAAGGCGGCTGGTTTCTTCGGCTCCTCCGTCGTCTGAGCAACGGGGGTGGTGGGTGTTTCTCCTTTGCAGCCGGCGAGTAGCATTATTCCGGCCAGCAGGATGCCGGTCATAAGGACCCATCCAGGTTGAGAGTGAGTACGTCTCATGGGAATCACTCCTTACCAGCGTAATGCCTCAGTCTAGCAGGTGATTGGTATCATGGCAATCATGAGGGATAAATGGGAGGGACTGTTCCGGTAAGTACTAACCCGGGTTCTACCCCAGAATCCCATGCACCATCCCTGCCACGTGCCTGCCGATGGCGATGGCACCGGTCAGCCCCGGCGATTCAATACCGACCATGTTTATCAGGCCAGGCAGCCCCCTGTCCTCTTCGTGGGCGATTACGAAGTCGCGGAAGTCGTCCTCCGGCCCCTGGAGTTTGGGCCGGATACCGGCCATCTCCGGTTCCAGGTCTTCCAGCCTGAGTCCCGGCAGGAACTTCCGGACTGATTCGTAGAATACTTCCCTGCCGGTCTCGTCCACGCCGTAGTCTATCTCGTCCACGTAGCGCGTGTTGGGGCCGAGTCGTACCCTACCATCCATAGCGGGTGTAACGTGGATACCTTTACCGGCGTGCTCGGGAAGGGGATAGACCAGCCGGCTCACCGGAGGCCCATCCGGCGAATTGAGACTGAAGTACTCACCCTTGCAGTAGTGGAGCCGGTACCCGGCCTGCGTAAGGTCGATTCCGGCCAGCCCGGCAACCCGGTCCGAGTTCAGCCCAGCCGAGTTGATTACAATATCAGCATGAATCGACGATGTGCCTTCACGGTCCCTTATCTCGACCTCGTGTCCTGTCCCCATCTTTTCCAGACCAATTACCTCAGTCTCGAATACGAAGTCGGTCCCCCTCTCCCTGGCGAGCCCGTACAGTGTCCTCATCAGGGAATAGGCATCAAGTATGCCCGTAGAGGGTGAGAGTATTGCGGCAACCGCCTCCACGTTCGGTTCTGTGTGCCTGACTTCATTCCGGGAGATGAGTCTAAGGTCGGTAACTCCGTTTCTGTGCCCGAGCTTGAGAAGCTGGAAGAGCTGCTCAAACTCGGCATCATCGGTGGCAACGATAATCTTACCCAGCCGGCGGTGGTCTACGCCGTACTTCTCGCAGAACTCGTAGAGCAGGGGATTTCCTTCGATACAGAACCTTGCCTTGAGAGAACCTTCGGGATAATAGATACCGGCATGGATGACCTCGCTATTCCGGCTGCTGGTCTCCAGGCCGAAAGTCTGGTTCTTTTCGAGGACAAAGACCCCTTTTTGCTGCCGTGCCAGTTCGGCGGCTACCGCCAGACCGACAACCCCGGCCCCGATGATGGCTACATCTACCTCAATCGACATAGGCTACTCAGAAATCGCTCAGGGCATTATTCCGGGTCTGCCCGAGGTGGGAGGTATCGTTGTGCCGGGTGAGTATGAACCGGTCATTCGCGTATTCGAAGATGGTCATTCCGGCCACATCCTGCCTGATGTTCCAGAAGTGGGAATTGTCCAGGCCCAGCAGGCTGCATATCAGGACCTTGTTCACCACGCGATGAGAGACCAGCACCACTGTTCCGTCGTGGCTGGCCACCACGGTTTCAACCACTTGCCCTGCTCTCTCCGCAACGTCGTCCAGGCTCTCGCCCTCCGGCATCGTCACCAGGTGCGGGGCTGTCAGCCAGCGGTGATAGAGTTCCGCGTACCTCTCCTTGACCTCCTGGTGGGTCAGACCCTGCCATGTTCCGTAATTGAAGTCCACCAGACTCTGAGTAACACTGACATTAAGGCTGTGGTGCGAGGCAACGGCACCGGCGGTATCCAGGGAGCGCTTCAGGGGGCTAGACGGCTTCCACACTGAAATCTGCCAGGTGCTGCCCCAGGGCCTCTGCCTGGGCAAGGCCAGTCTCGTTTAGTCCCACGTCCAACCTGCCCCGGAATACCTCACCCAGTTCCAGTCGGTCTCGCCGTGGCGGGCAATGATTATACGTGTCATAGCACTATTCTGCCTTCAGAGGGTGAGTGAAGTCAATGCTGCTTCCCACACCAGGAGAAAGATTCCCCTGGGTCAGCCTTCTGTCTGAACGAGACTGTACTCCATCCGCTGCATGGCTTCCCTTGACAGGGGAAGAGCGCCGGGTTACTCTGGATGACACTACCATCCGAGGCGGGTAGGGTGTTGTACCGTGAACGAGAAAGAAGACACTACCGGAAGGACAGAGCACACCTATGACCACATCGCACCAACCTATTCCTCCAGGATAGAGGAGCTTCTAGCTGACTCCTGGGTCGGGGAGTATGAGAAGGGACTGCTTAACAGGTTCCTGTCGGCGGTGCCGAGGTCCGGGGCCGGCATTCTCGACATTGGGTGTGGGGACGGGAAGGATACCGACTACTTCCGGCGGAAGGCGGCGTTTGCCGTCGGGATGGACGTTTCGCGCGGTATGCTGGCCGAGGCCAGGAAACGGGTGCCGTGGGGTACATTCTGCCGTATGGATATGAGGAACCTGGGCTTCTCCACAGGCGTATTTGACGGGGTGTGGGCCAACGGGTGTATTTATCATGTTCCGAAGGCGGACCTTCCCGCTGTGTTCCGAGAGGCTATTCGGGTACTGAGGCCTTCGGGAGTTTTCTCATTCAACTTCAAGGCCGGTGCTGGTGAGGGGCTGGATGACGAGCCGAGGTCGTTCGGCGGTGGCCCCCGTTACTATGCCTACTACCGGCGTGGGGAAATGAAGGCCCTGCTCCGTCGGGCCGGTCTCCGCGCGCTCGCGCTCGAGTCCTATCCGGGAAGGGTGTTCGGGGAGGAAATCGTCCAGGTCTGGGCGCAGAAACCCTGAAGTTGCCGGGAAGCTGGTCTACACGTTTCCGATTGCTCACCATGACTGCTACCGTGCAAGCGCCTCCGAATGCACCCGAACCGCTTCCGCTTCCATTGACGTTTTTTGCTTTATTCCATCCTGACGTAAGCAGGTGGTGATAACGTGACCCAATAGAAGGTGTACGTCCTCCACCTGCTCCATGACGTGGTTATTGACCACGATGGCAATGTCCACCAGCGATGGTAATCTACCGCCATCAAATCCGGAGAATCCAATTGTCGTGGCACCCCTTATCCTGGCGGCTCTGACGCCGTTGAGTACATTGGGGGAGTTCCCGCTGCCGCTGATTGCGATGACGACATCACCGGGGTCGGCCAGTCCGACCAGCTGTGCGGAGAAGATGTTCTCGTAATCGGTATCATTCGCCCAGGCTGTGGTCAGTGGAATGCTATCGTTCAGCGAGAAGGCTCTTAAACCGGGTCTGTCATTACCAGCAGCCCCCTTTGCAAGGTCGCAGGCGATATGTGAAGCTGTTGCCGCCGAACCACCGTTACCGAAGATGAAGACTCGTCTGCCCTTATCCCGGGCATCATTGAGGACATCCACAACCCTGATTATGCGGTCAACCGGGAGCTTGTCCAGTGTCAGGGCCATATCAAATAGATAGGCACGTATCGCACTAACGGTCCCTCGCTCCGTGTGCCGGTCCTGGTCCTGGTCTGTCATTTACTTCACCATCCTTACTACCTCAGTCTGCCTCATTATGCGAGAGGCGGCCGCATAAGACTGGTACGGGACCTCGGGCTGGGCCTGTGCCCATTCCACGTACTCCCGGATGATTCGTTCCAGCGGTGTATTCGATTCCCAGCCGAGGTCTATGAGGCTTGAACTGTCCGATATCGTATGGCGGCTATCGCCAAAGCGGAACTGACCGGGAATCTCAAGGGGGATGTTCCTGCCGGTGATGCTGAGCAGTGTCCGCGCGTATTCCAGTACAGTGATGGGATTGCGCCCGCCGACGTTGAAGGCACGGTAGTCGGCGGCTTCATTCTCCATGACCAGCAGGTTTGCCCGGACAATATCACCTACATAGGCGTAGTCGCGTAATTGCTCTCCATCTTCATAGACGACTGGCGGCAGGTTCTCCAGCAGCCGGATTGTGAAGCTCCGCAGGATGCCGGAATAGGCGTTGTAGAAGCTCTGGCGCGGTCCCTGGGTAATGCTGTAACGCATAGCCACGGTGGGAATCCCATATTTCCTTCCCAGGGTCAGTGCGTATAGCTCCTGGCAGCACTTGGAAACTGCGTACTGGTTGTGGGGGTTGGTGTGTGACTCATCGAGGAGCTGGGGTATCATTGGTTCCCCGCAGACGGCACATTTCACCTCCCAGTCGCTACGTTCCAGTTGTTCCAGTGTACGTGGTGGAGGGTACTGCACCCCGTGCTCTTCACAGGAGTACTTCCCTTCACCGTAGACCGCCTGCGAACTGGCCAGTACCACCTTCTGCACCGGCAGGTGCTGGTTAACAATAATCTCGTAAAGAAGCGCCGTACCAACGTCATTCACGGAGGCAAAGGTACTGAAGTCGGTCAGGTAGTCCTGGTAAGCCGCCAGGTGAAACACCACATCAATGCCCCGCAGTGCCGTCACTATGTCGTTCCGGTTGCGGACATCGCCTAGAATGAACTCCGCGTCATCAGGTATGTAAGTGGGCTTGCGCCCATCCGGATGGACAGGGGGTGCCAGACTATCCAGGATACATACCCGGTGCCCTCTCGCCAGCAGGAGGTCAACGGTGTGAGAACCAATAAAGCCGGCACCACCGGTAACCAGTACTCTCATATCATTACCACCTAGTTCCTGTAGTTGAAAATAACCTTGCTGCCGTCGTTGTGAAAATGGAAGGGGAACTCGCGTAGTTGTCCCAGACTGGCGCGCACGTTATCCCGCTTTGCCACGGGGCAGTAGAGAAGGAGGAAGCCCCCGCCGCCGGCACCGGCAATCTTGCCGCCAATAGCCCCGGCCTTTCTTGCCATCCGGTAGATGTCATCGATATCGCTGTTCGTAATATTGCTGGATAGTTGCTTCTTAAGGTTCCAGCCTTCGTGCAGTAGCTCGCCGAACTCATTGAAGGCCCCGCTCAGAAGAGTCTGTTTTGCCTGGAATGCGAGCTTGGTTAACTCTTTGAGTAAGTCCATTCTTTCGCCAATGTTCGCCTTCTGCTCGGTGAGGATTCCGCTCGACTGCCGGGTGCGGCCGGTGTAGAAGAGGAGGAGGTTTTCATTCAGCTTCCGCTTGCACTCCCGGCTGATACCGACCCTGTCTGTCTTGACCATATCCTTAAAGAAGGAGATAAACCGCATGTTGCCGTATGCAGAGATGTACTGGTCCTGCTTGCCGATAGGCTTGCCCAGGATGTCAATTTCAATCCGGCAGGCCTGCCTGGCCAGGTCCTCGGCGGTTACGGAGTTGCCCCGGTAGGTATGAAGCGCCTGTAGCAGTCCCACGGTAATGCTGCTGGACGAGCCTAGTCCGGTGCCTTCCGAGGGGATGTCGGCCATGGTGGTTATCTCGATGCTGCTCTCCACGCCGGTCATCCTCATTGCTTCCCGGATTAGTTCGTGCTCGATGTCATCCACGCGGCTGACGATTTCTTTCCTGGAGTAGTTGAGGTATATCATATCGTCAAACCGCTCTTTGACGATGACGAAGGTGAACTTGTCTATTGCCGAACTGAGGACGGCACCACCACCGTTCACACTGTAGAAGTCCTCGAAATCGGTCCCGCCGCCAAGGAAGCTCAGTCGGAGTGGAGTCTGCGCAATTATCATCCATGACCCCCGGTATGTTTCTACGTTGTCGTCAGCGTAAGGCAATGTCCCGCCATGTGAGACAAGACTATTCTCACACGCTGGGGGTCTCACAGTAAGGTCTAGACGGTCAACAAGTGTGGTCTCGCCGGACAGGAATGGGTAACATATATGACCCGGGCGGGTGACCCTGTTTGGCCGGGGGTATCAGGACAATGGTACCAGGGGGTCACAGTTGTGGTGGTCCGGGTTCCGCCGGTGGTCTGGAGCGTCGGCCGGAAGCGTAAAATCCAGCCGGGCACGTGGATTCTGACGAGGCCAGGGAGCTCGAGGAGACTCGCACACTTGGTCAGGAGGATACCTGAGAAGCCGACCTGCAACATGCTTGTTTTCACTTATGCTCCCTCCTATAATTATGTACAGGAGTCTCACATATTGGGTGACCCTATTTTCGGGGGGGGCAGGCCACCTGGACTACCGTTGCCCTAATAATGCCGGGGTAAGGTCAACCCCAACACGACTGAAGTTGCTCAGACTGCTCTTACAACAGAGAGAGCCAGGTGCACTTTGTGTGAACGCGCTGGCCTATCATCTGGGAGTAACTCAGCCGGCCATTTCTCAGCACCTTAAGGTGATAAAAAGCGCAGGTCTAGTAAAAGGGGAAAAGCGAGGCTATCGTGTCCACTACTTTGTTAAAAGGGGAGCCTTGAATAAGGCTCAGGAGCTGATATCTCAAGCCCTCCAAATTAGCGAAAGAGAACCTGGTAGAAACAGCCTGGAGAAACTAAAAAGTGAAATCAGATAGTTCACCAGTTATTGATGTAGCTGATATTACCAAGCGATATGGCGAGATCGTTGCTGTTAACGACATCAGTTTCCAGATCGGCAGCGGTGAACTTTTTGGATTTCTTGGCCCTAATGGTGCCGGAAAGACCACCACCATCAACCTTCTCACTGGTCTTGCCCGGTTGGATGCAGGTACGATAAATATCGATGGTATTGATTGCACGAGCAATCCCAAGGCGGCTCAACACCTGGTAGGAATCGTTCCTGACGAGAGCAATCTCTATCCTGAACTGACAGGCTTCGAGAACCTTAGCTTCTGTGCGGCACTTTACGGGATACGAAAGAGCGAGCGCCAGACGCGGGCGCGAGAGCTTCTGGATACCTTCGGTCTTACCGATGCCGCTAACCGTAAGTTCGCCGGCTATTCCAAGGGAATGAAGCGTAAGTTGACTTTTGCCGCTGGTATCATTCACCAGCCTCCTATTCTGTTCCTCGACGAGCCTACAACAGGCATTGACGTTGCCAGCGCCCGCCAGGTGAGGCAGATAATCGCTGAGCTTCATCGTAAAGGAACTACCGTTTTTCTCACCACACACTACATCGAAGAGGCCGAACGGCTCTGCGAACGGATTGCCTTCATCGTAAATGGACGGATTGTCCGAACTGACCGCACAGCAGATTTGCTACAGCCTGTAAAGGGCAAAAATGTGTTGCTTCTTTCCGTCTCTAATGGTGAGGCTAAATTATCTGAAGAAATGACCTCGGCTTTCCCGGGTTATCAGTTTCAATCTACTACTTCAGGACAGGTACGAGTCGAATCGGCAGAGCTGGTCAGTGTTGGCCCTCTTGTGCGATTTCTGGAAGACAGAGGAATTCAAGTGACTGAAGCACGCCGGCACTTACCATCGCTGGAGGATGTTTTCGTTCAGGTTACAGGCATTGAAGCAGTGCTTATGCTGAAAGAGAAGGAAAAAGCCGGAGGCGGGGGAAATCAATGAGACGATGGATTGCTTTCTGGAGCATCCTTCTCAAGGATATGCGGTCATATTACCTCAAACCGCCAAATGTAAGCTGGGGTATAATCTTCCCGCTCGCATGGACGGGTATGTTTTTCATCAGGTCGGGCAGTGGGCTTGAAAGTGTTCTAGCGCTTCTACCGGGTGTTATGACCATCTCTATTCTTTTCGGGACCACCTCGATGCTAGCTGTGACCATCACTTTCGAAAAACGAAGCCGTTCATTTGAGCGGTTGCTCCTGGCGCCAATCTCGCTGGAGATTCTAATGTTGGCCAAGACCTCGGGGGCCATACTCTTCGGGGTAGTCAACGCCTTCGTCCCCATAATAATTGCCGCGTTTCTAGCAGACCTGTCAGGAATAGCTTGGTCTATGGTTATACCGGCCATCGTTCTCATCGGCATAGCATCAACCTTCGTCGGACTCTTCATCGCTGTTTCAGTAAGTGAAGTCTTTGAGGCTCAGACATTTTCCAATTTCTTCCGTTTCCCGATGATATTCCTGTGCGGGCTGTTCTTCCCTATCATGTCGTTGCCTGTATTCATACGACCACTTTCTTACATATTTCCCGTGACCTATGGCGTTGACATTCTCCACGGGGCGGTCAACGGCGAGCATATCATGCCCTTCACACTTGACTTCCTTATCCTCGGGGCATTCTGCATCATTCTATTCGTACTAAGCCTGCGCTGACCTTACCCCATTCTTAATGCCGCGTCCATCTTAGCGTTTCCGTCTAGTTCCATGAATTCCTGGGGTGCCAGTCCGCCCACTTTCGGCATAACCAAGTCAACGATGATAAGGTCGTACATGTTGTTCTGGATGCTTTCTACGGCATCCAAACCATTATGGCAGACATCGACGGCTCGTTCCTTAGCCGAAACGATATCGACCAGAATTTCGGCGATATTCTGATCATCGTCAACGACAAGGATCTTTATGTTCTGAGGCGTTTCTCCGGACATAGAGCAGGGCACGGCTCCCAAGCCAAGAAGTCTTTCTTAAGCTTTCTTATCGAATAAAAGACCGATCATTTCATCAAACTTGGCCGCAAGATTTAATATTTCCTCTGGTGGAATCTCTCTGATGACCTCTCCGGTGGATTCTTCCCTCACAATGATCATCGTCTGGCCGGAGGCTTCATGAACTGAAAATTGCAGATCGACATTATGCATAACCTTTAAATTTTTCTGAACATCGGCAGCCAGTGCCTGCAGGTGAACCGGATTCGGCTCCTGAACCGGCTTTTCAGCCGTTTCATCTTTCGGAAGCATACCCATCTGGGCCGGAAGATTTGCCTGGGCTGGGAGAGCCATCCCGTTTTTCGTATTTTTTACAGGTGCAACCGACATAAGTTCATTCCTTCCCTACAGATCTTATCGGCAGCATCTTAAAAAAACTTTAGGGAAAATTG
>JADHXC010000060.1 GCA_016783135.1 Dehalococcoidales bacterium
TTGTTTACCGTCCAGCTTGGCTGGCAGCAGTGTTGCCTGAGGCATCTGGCCGTTGGATGACACCGGGGTGCCCTCCGGCTTTACCCGCTTCTTGGCGTAGTAATAAACGGTGCGGCGCTTGAAGCCGAGGTCAATGACCTGCTTCACATTGTAGCCTTCGTCGAGCAGCCGGTTGATCTCGGTCTTCTCGTCGATGGCGTCGGTAGTGCTCTCCGGAACTGGTGGCTCGTCCTGTACCTCTGCCTCATTGTTGTTTGGTTGGATTGAGTATTCCTCTTCCATAAGTAACCTCCTCGTGATAATTTGGCGTCTTGCTTCTAAATTCACGCTCTCATGGCTCACCCCCCTGTGAAGTAATGGCTGGAGTCGACTTGAGGAACTTAGCCAGGTCAAGCATGAGCATCCCTATATCAAGGTCAGCTACGCTATGTGATGGAGTACCTGCGCAACTATCTGAGAGAGCACCGGGGTAACATCACCAGGCTGGGCAAGAAGGTTGCCTACCAGGCCAACTGTGCCACCCGGTACGTGCCGGAGCAGGATGCCTTCCTTGACGAGGTCTTTGAGTTAATCGGTGTGGAAAGGCCGCCAAGGCAATACGAGCGATTGGATGCGCTTTGTTGCGCCGGACCTATTCTGGCTACTAATAGCAAGCTGGCGATTGACATCCAGGAGAAAAATATCAGGGATGCCATCGATTGTGGTGCCGATGCCATGATAACCTCCTGCCCTATGTGTGATTTAGTGTTACAGAGGCCTACATCACAGCATAGTCTACCCAAGATACCTATCTCTGAACTATGTCGCATAGCCCTGGGTGAGAAGCCGTTCCCCGAATCGACCCCGGCCTGAGCAAAGAAGGATATCAGGAAGGTCGGGTAAGGAGGGAGAACATGTCTCAGGAATTCAAGCACCTTTTTTCGCCCATCAAGCTGGGGCCGATGACAGTGCGCAATAGAATAGTCTCATCTTCCCACGCCACAAATTTCCACTCAGTAATCGGCCCTATCACCGATAGGGCGTTCCATTACTATTTATCCAAGGCGAAAGGCGGGTTGGGGCTCATCGTGACCCAGTTCACTGTACCTATGGCGCTTCAAAGTGATGCCGCAATCCCCACCTACAAGAATCTAGCCGACGCCATTCACCAGGAGGGGACGAAGCTGATGGTGCAACTGGCGCTCCCCGGGAAGTTTGGGAGTTCAGATACGTATGGGGGAACGCTTTCGTCTTCATCGCCAATACCGGCCACGACTCCCTACAGGGGTACGGGGGAAGTGCCTCGCCAGATGGAAATCGAGGAGATAAAGGAGGTAGTCCAGGGATTTGCTGATGCCGCCATAAGAGCACGTGAAGCCGGTCTTGACGGCGTGGAAATAAGTCTTGCCGTCGGTTTCCTGTTCTCCCAGTTTATATCGCCTGCCTTTAATCAGAGAACCGATGAATACGGTGGTAGCCTAGAGAATCGACTCCGTTTCCCTATCGAGACCATCGATGCCGTCAGAGATGCTGTCGGGAAGGACTTCGTTGTTGGCATAAGGCTAACGGGGGACGAGTTTCTCGAGGGTGGTATCGACCTGGAACTGGCCAAGCTGAATGCCCAGAGATTGGAGGCCACCGGGAAGCTGAACTACATCAGTATCTGTGCCGGCACTTTCTTTAATCCGGAAGCACATATTCCTCCTATGTATTTCCCTCCGGGTTGCTTCGTCTACCTTGCCGCTGCCATCAAAGAGGCAGTCAGTCTACCGGTAATGGCCGTGGGCAGAATAAATGACCCGGTGCAAGCGGAGAAGATTCTGGCCGATAATCAGGCAGACCTGGTCATCATGAATAGGGCGACTATCTGTGACCCTGAGATGCCGAAGAAAGTGCAGGAGGGCAGGCTGGATGAAATCCGCAGGTGCACCGGTTGTAATGAAGGTTGCATCGGCAGGTGGACTCAGGGCCTACCGATTACCTGCGCCTATAATCCGGAGATAGGCAGGGAAAAGGAATTCGCCATAATACCGGCCCCTGTCAAGAAAAGGGTGATGGTCGTTGGTGGCGGCCCCGCCGGTCTGGAGACAGCACGCGTGGCTGCCCTGAGGGGTCACCAGGTTTCATTATATGAGAAGGAAAGCGAGCTAGGTGGGCAACTGAATATAGCGGCCAAGGCACCGATGAGAGAGGATTTCCTTGAGGTTCCCCGATTCCATAAACACCAGATGAAGATTCTGGGAGTCGAGGTCAATCTGGAGACCGAGGTAACTGTGGAAATGGTCGAGGCCGAAAAACCCGATGCCGTAGTGGTGGCAACGGGTTCCCTGCCCTATCTAACAACAATACCAGGTGTTGAGGGAGCCAATGTTGTCGAGGTGCGCGAGTTGCTTCGGCAGAAGGTAGAGTCGGGGCAAAACGTGGTCGTTATTGCCGGTGAGCAGCACATCCAGGCGGTGAGCGCTGCTGATTTCCTGGCGGAGAAAGGGAAGGCGGTAGAGCTACTGACTGAGGGACTCTATCCTGGCGCGTTGCTCGACCCGGCCACGCTGATGGTTGTATTCCCCAGGCTGCTGGCCAAGGGGGTTAAGATAACCCCCAGCACTGGAGTGAAAGAGATAACGGAAAACGCAGTAGTTGTCTTTAATGCCTTCACCAGGGAGGAGAGAAGAATCGAGGGTGTTGATACGGTGGTAATTGCCACCGATGGCAGGGCCGATGACAGGCTCTATCGTGCTCTAAAGGGCAAAGTGCAGGAACTGCATGCGGTTGGTCACTGTATATCACCACGCAAGATGATTACCTCGGTTCTCGATGGAGCTATGGTGGGGCGGATGCTTTAGCACAAGGAGATACTGGAGACGTAGTTCCTTACCCCAGGGGATGCCCGACTGCAAGCCGTCACACATTCTGGCTTCTTGTTTAATGAATGGTCAACTCTAATTCTATAAGTGGTATCCCATGTAAAGGCATACCAATTTTGCTAATGTAGATAACAGTATAAAGAACTTATATTAATGGTGACATCCACCACCGCCACCACAAGTATTATCTATCGAAATTAGTGGCAAGTTCCCTGCAATAAGGTCTTCCACGACTGGTTTTACTTCAGGACACATCGAATCATGATACACATCAATGCCAGCTTCGTTGAATCCCATTAACGGCCGCGGACCAATTCCGCTAACAACCAGTGCATTGACCTTGAGATTTGATAGGGCATTGACAGGGACCATACATCCCCCTTCTTGATGCGGTGGATTAGAGACAATAGTTACATTACTGATTTCTCCATTCTCCACGTCAACCAATGTAAATGCATCACAGTGCCCAAAGTGTTGCGACCGCTGACCATCCAATCCACCACTGCCTAAGGATGGAATTGCTATTCGTCCCTTTTCCACTCTCTTTCTCCTATCTGGTTTCTATTTGTTTTGACTACTTGTAGTTTAGCATAAAAACAGTTTCTGACGCACAGGCCTTCCCTGAGAACAGGGCCGCCGTGTCTGATATGCTCCCTGATCATGTCTAGAGTATGTCCATCCACGGGTAATCGTCTCATCCTGCGATGCTCATGCTGTTGGGCGACGGCTTTGTCCATGCCCTGGCCGCAACCGGGACAGAACCTGTGCGTTCTACCCAGGCGGGCACCGCAGTCTTGACACAAGAGGTGTGACCTGGTCTTGAGATGCTGGATGGTAACCGTACCCTGTTCGAAATCCACGTCCTCGACTCCTATGGCCAACACCTCTGATATGCGACAGCCGAGGCGGAACAGGAGCTGGATGAGCAGCCTGTCTCGCAGAGAGACGCTGCTCATCCAGCAGTCCTACTTCATCTGGCTCAAGGTACGACTTCATTGCCGGTCACTGTATGGCAGGTTGCCTCTTTGGGAACCTGCCCCACTGAGATTGTCCACCGCATTTGGTGCACTGAATGTGCAACGCGACTTAGCCTAATTCACCACACTGACACACAAAACGGTGCCGTAACCCAAGAGCGGGCGTGCCATCGAGACGTCCTTCCAGATCTTTCAGAGAAACGGACTCTGCCTGTACCGCCTCTATGGCCGACAGCCTATCGAGTAATTCCCCATATTTCGCATCCAGAGTGGTAAGGATTTCCAGGATTCTGGTCGGTGGTTGCACGGAGGGTGCCGGTGGCTGGGGTTGGTCTTTGGCTGCACCTATCACCTTTTTCGCAGTCACCTTCCGTGGCTCCCTCTCCTCCCTCAACTGCCTCCGCACCCTGGTGACGACCTGTTTGGGGAAGCCCAGTTCTACAAGCTCTTTGGGTTTCCTCCCCTGCCTCAGCAGGCACTCCACATGCTCAGTTGTCTTCATGCTCAACCTCCTGTGTTGAATTGGCCGGCAGTATCTAACTACCCTTGCTGTAGAAACGGGGGTGTTGATGGTCGTTTCGCCGTACTTTGAGTGGTTGTTGAGAACCATTTCGTTTTATTCACCAGCTTTCAAATGGGACTTGATGAATTCTACGACCTCGTGCTGCTCAAACCATACGCGCTTGCCTACGCGGTAGAAAGGGAGCCCTCTCCGTCTCCAATCAAGGACGGTATCGGTGGTGACCCCCAGAACCTCTGCCAGATCTTTGGCGGAAAGAAAATCTCTGAGTGCGGGTTCCATAACTAGCATCTCCTGTGTGGCGGCTGCTGACTTCCATTATTTCCACTAGCAGCCGTCTCTGCCTGGGGTACAGATGTGCAGGTACCGGCTTCCGACCTTTTAAGACCGGTACGATATCATCTTCGGAACCAAGGCAGATGTGGCTGACATTCCACCTCTGCCTCCCATCAGTGGACTCGGTTTCCACTAGGTGGGTTGCCCAGCATCGGCCCTGACTTACAAAGATCTGGTCAACCCAATAACTACGCCCTCCCTCGTTTGCCTGCGTGTGCCAGTTTTCGACTTCTCTCTCTTGTGGCTACTCACAATGTCACCAGGTGCTGACAAACCATATGCGTTTCTGGCATGTGTCATGATCTCCACCTCCACATTCTGTGAATCCACAGCACCGATTCTCGAAATATCCGTTCATGGGCGCGGTATTACCTGCCACTGCATTTCTTAAGAAGGTTTGGTCTCGGCAAAACGTCAAGGAGCGCCTCAACGCTGGTAGTCGGTTCATTACCTCAGTGAATGAGGTGCCCCACAGGTTTGTTTCTATCGAAGTGTCCGCAAGCTGAGAACCTGAATGCCGGTGGAACTGGCTGAAGAGGGCGGTGATCCCGCGTCGACTATTGCCCCACTTCACCTGCGGCCCTTTGTAGCGAGGCTTTGGGCGCATCGGTGCCAATCTGAGGCGGAGATCGAGTTTGAGGAGGTCAGTCCTGGCCATGATCCGCTCTCCTCCTGTTGGTGGCAGTTGCCAGGCTGAACTCAAACGGCAGTGCTTTAGTGTAATTGTGTTGTGCACTTTGGCGTCACCGAGCAGACTTACTACCGCTGGCGCAAAGAGTACGGTGGTATGCGGGTGGAGCAGGCCAGGAGTCTGAAGGAGTTGGAGAAGGAGAATGGCCGACTCAAGAAGCTGGTAGCCGATATCTCGCTCGACAATGCCATTCTGAAGGAGGCGGCGAAGGGAAACTTCTGAGTCCGTCCCGGAGACGCAGGGTAGTAGCTCAAGTATGTAGAGAGCTACGAATCCCGGAGAGACGGGCATGCCGGGTGTTGGGACAATCCAGGACTACACAGCGTGACCATCCGCAGTCTAGTGACGAGGACGAGAGGCTGGTGGGGCGGACAGTGGAACTGGCGACACGGTATGGCAGGTACGGATATCGGAGGATAACGGCACTCTTGAGGAGAGAAGGCTGGAAGGTGAATCACAAGAGGGTGGAAAGAATCTGGAGGAAGGAAGGACTGAAGGTGCCAAAGAAGCAACCGAAGAGGGGAAGGCTGTGGCTTACGGATGGCTCCTGTATCAGGTTGAGGCCGCAGTACAAGGACCATGTCTGGAGCTATGATTTCGTGGTGGCCAGGACATCTGATGGTAGGGCCTTTCGGATACTCGCGGTCCTGGACGAGTGCACCAGGGAGTGCCTGGCACTGAGGGTGGAACGGCGGTTGACTTCAGAGGATGTAATCGACCAGCTGTTTCAGCTTATTGTCCTAAGAGGCGTCATCCCGGAACATATCCGGTCTGATAACGGGCCGGAATTTACAGCCAAGGCGGTGAGGAAGTGGCTTTCTCGGCTCGGGGTGAAGACCTTGTTCATTGAGCCTGGGAGCCCCTGGGAGAATGGCTATATCGAGTCTTTCAATGGGAAACTGAGAGATGAGTTGCTGAACCGGGAGATCTTCACCACACTGAAGGAGGCGAAGGTGCTGATTGGATGGTGGCGGAAGGAGTATAATGAGTTTCGGCCTCACTCGGCCAGGGGCTACCAGCCACCGGCTCCAGTGGCTATCTTGCCGACTTTGGATCTGGGAACTCTAACATTTTGACTGGTACACTATTTGGGGGCAGTTCACCGGCAGCCAGCCCTGAATCTATATTATAAAGCTACTACTACACACGCCGGTATCATTACTGCTATATTCGAATCCTCTATTTCGGAAGAGAGCAAACACGGCTCCCGCTACTTGGCAACCATTCAGGTGTTTTCTCCCTGGACAACCAGCATATCGTCCTGGTTTATCAGTTTCCAGAGATATGTCACGAATACGCGGTCACCTTTGGAAGTCACCTTTCTCCCGGTTACCTCGGCTTCTGCTCTCAGTTTATCGTTGGGAAAGACGGGGCTAAGCAGCTTCATATTATTCACTCCGGTAAATATCGCGCCTCCCAGGAACCTTCCAAGTAATGAGAATACTATCGCAAATGACATTGCTCCCGGTAAAAGCCTGCTTTTCATACCCATAGATTGAGCAGCTTTGTCATTCAGAAAAGCATCTCCCCGCATACCCGTAATATTACAGAATAAGTCCAGTTCCGTGGCTGTAATAAGTCTTGATTCCTCGCCGACATACTTTTCACCGATATCGCGGTCTGCCAGTCTTTTTTCAGCCATTTCCATATATCTCCTTTTCTTTCTATTTAAACTAAGCCTGAATCACGCGATTCAGACCAGTCAGGGCAACTCAAACCGGCTACCGGCATTGTTCAGGAAAAAGATGTCCTCGAATGCCTGAGACAGCCTTGCTGATGCGTGGAAGCCGGTACAATGTGATACACCCAACCTCTGGATACCCATTCCCCTGAGGTCGGCAATCGTTTTCTCAATTCGCTCTTCAGAAGCCCCTACGAGATGAGTACCCCCGATGACGGCATAAATCAATTCCTTGCCCGTGATAGTCTGAGCGTGACGAAGGGTGTTTACGATACCCCGGTGAGCGCAACCAAGTATCACGACCAGCCCAAAATCAGTATCGATAATCAATGCAAGGTCGTCGGCCAGAGGGTCTGAAATAAGTTCTTCGCCTTCTTTAATGAACAGGCCCTTTTCAATCTGTTCATATTCCGTAACCATCGGGACTTCCCCGGTGGTAATAATACTGCTGGTGATATTCACCGGTTCCCTGGCCAAGTTGAAGCGTGCACCGAGTTCTTCCAGTTCCTGCCGCGGGAACGGAATACCAATATCACGCTCCTTCTCCTGTCTTCGTTGAGCATATTTCTCGACCCAGATATCAGGGTGAGCAATCACATCGACCGCACCCTTCACTTCGAGTACGTCTTTCAAACCTCCCGTATGGTCGGTGTGCCCGTGGCTAAGCACTATACTGTCAATTGTGGTAAGGTCTACACCCATACGCACAGCATTATGCACTACCGAGAAGCTTAGTCCCGTATCCATGATAATACTCGTTTCATCGACCTCAACCAGGATACTGAGTCCCCACTCGGCTATAACACCATAATTCGCAGTATTCTCACTTAGTGTGGTAATACGGATTGACATAGCCATCTCCTGAACAATTATACGCAACCATCCCTGGCAATGAAGCTATATCTGCTGCTACCTCTTATACGCTCTCTTCCAGGGGTCTTTTTTGTAGACAAGATAATCCTTGAGTGCTTCTTTCAGGGTATTAGCCGCAAGAAGAGCACAGTGTTCACTGTCCTCGGGTAATCCACCCAGAGCACTGAGTACCTCCCGCTGTGTTATACCAAGCGCCCTGACAATATTCTTCCCTTTTGCCAGTTCGGACACCATGCTGCCGGACGCAATCGTCGTGGCACAACCGTCAGTCGTGAAAGTTACGTCCGTGATAGTGTCGTTCCTTACCTTCAGGGATATCTCCATGGTATCGCCGCATGGACCCGTAATCCGTGCAGAACCATCGGAGTCATCCAGATAG
The DNA here is from genome assembly GCA_016783135.1 of Dehalococcoidales bacterium. Taxonomy (GTDB): domain Bacteria; phylum Chloroflexota; class Dehalococcoidia; order Dehalococcoidales; family Fen-1064; genus DUES01. The sequence continues at coordinate 8,301 of JADHXC010000060.1, forward strand.
CCCATATTTCTCGGGCTGAGGATGTGCTCCGCAACCGCTTCCGAGTAGACTCTCACAAGTTCAGTTCGTATCTGCTGGTACCTGTCCTGGCTGATAGACATTGCGGCATCTCCTGCTCAACTTACTGATGGAAAATAGTACCGTCCTGATAGGTTTCTGTTTTTTCTGTCGGTAATCGTTCCTTAAACTGGTCAATAATGTACTGGCAGGCAGAGAATCCCTCTCCCCGGTGGGCTGAGGCAACCGCAACAACGAGGTTAATCTCCCCCACCCGCAGTTTGCCTGTCCTGTGGGATATGGCAACGTTTTCTACCGGCCACTTCCGCCCGGCTTCACTGGCAATTTGATTTAGAACATCACTGGCATTACCCGCCGGGTCACGGTATTCCACAGAAAGTACGTGTTTGCCCCGGGACTGGTTTCGAATCAGGCCAACGTAGGTTACGACACAGCCGCTTCCTTCGGTTTTTACCTTTCCGACCACCAGGTCCGGAGAAAGAGACACTTCAGTGATTTCAATTATGCTCATTTCCTCAAGGAAGTACCTTTACTGCCTGTGAGAGAGAATCTTCAAAACCGGCTAAAACATCGGTGTTGTAGAGCTCTACCTTACCCTCATCACATAGCTTCGCCAGTTCCGGGTCTACCGGAAGATTGGCTAGAAGCGGAACGCCGGCATCGGCAGCCATTTCCTGGCCACGGCTCTTCCCGAATATCTCCAGCTTTTTGTCAATTTCAGAAACGTAGAGATAGCTCATATTCTCAACGACACCGATAATGGGTTTACTCATCTGCCGGGCCATATTAACTGCTTTTTTAACAACCATGGACGTTAGGTCCTGTGGTGTAGAAACAATGATTATCCCGGAAACAGGTAATGTCTGTAATACGGTGAGTGGAGCATCCGCCGTTCCGGGTGGCAGGTCAACAACCAGGTAATCCAGTTTACCCCAGAGCACCTCTTCCCAGAACTGCGTAATCGCCTTACCGATGAGGGGCCCGCGCCAGATGACAGCGTCGCTTTCAGCACCCAGGAGTAAATTCATCGACATCACTTCAACACCGGACCTGGATGAAACCGGCAGAATCCCACTTTCACTGCCGACAGGTCGTGTGTTGATACCAAACATCCTGGGTATACTGGGGCCGGTGATGTCCGCATCCAGGATACCAACTTCGTACCCCTGACGCTGTAGTGAAACAGCAGCCAGACTGGCTACCAGCGATTTACCGACACCTCCCTTACCACTCATGACGGCAATGACGTTCCCTATTTCATTGAAGTCCTTCGGAAGACCATCTGTAAAACTGACATTCACCGTATCAACGTCATCAAGTTTTGTGTCCTCTTCTATCTTCTTCTTCAGCCATTCCTGGACGTCCGGTGTCATAGTGGCAGAACCAAGAGTAATATCTACCTTCCCATCCTCGATATTAATCTCACGAACGAGGTTCATCTTGACCAGGCTCCGCATCACACTGGGAACCAGGACTGATTCCAGTTTCTCTTTTACCTGTTCCTGGGTTACCATCTTTTCTCCTCTATTATTACTGTATCTAGTGGTCACACACGTTATCCCCGACATCCAGCACGCCTTCGATGTGGCCGAGTACTGCTTTCTCAGGGTCATTTTCCATGGCACCAATTACTACCGTTATTCCATTCTGCTGGAAAAGGTCCTGTGCACGAGGACCCATGCCACCCGCGATTACTACTGAAACACCTTTCTCTGCCAGCCATCGCGGCAGGAGACCGGGTTCATGTGCCGGGGCAGGTAGAAGGTCTTTCGTTGTTACTGTTTTACTCTCCTCATCCACGTCGAACATCGCGAACTGCTCACAGTGACCAAAATGTGGCGACAATATGCCACCGCTGACGGGTATTGCGTACTTCATAAAAATCCTCCTGAACTACTGAACTTCATTAAGCCCGTATTTAATTTTTCCCGTTTCCTTACTAATGTTTATATTTACAGTTACCTGTTTACCTTCAGATAACAGCCTTTCCGATTCGTCCCGTAGTCGCTTTGATTCTGGAGATTTCAGAAAAGACAAGAGCATCTCGTATTGCTGCTGTACCTCCCTGTTATCCCCTGCCCCTATGAGAAGTGTTCGCAGGCATTCATTGAGTTCCTTCTCCGCAAGACATTTAATGCACCTGCCTGGAATATTTCCTGTCGAGTATCCGGGCTCCAGGTTTAATGGTTCCATATACCTAGCCCCCTCAAGTTAATTCATCATAACACAGACATCGTGCACTACCTTCAAATTATTATCCTCACAAAATGAGATAGCAGCTTCACTTTCTGAGCCCGGCTGTAGCCATATGCGGTCAAGTCCCAGTTCTTTACACTCATTGAGTATTTTCTCAGTTACCGGTGGGGGCACCACGAAATCTACAACATCAACCTTGACCGGTATACCTCCGAGATTCGGGTAACACTTTGTTCCCAGTAGTTCCTTCAGTCCGGGATTAACCGGGTAGACTTCATAACCCCTGTCCTTCAGGTTCCTGAATATCTCGTTACCGTATTTCGTGGTATCAGCAGTAGCGCCGACTATGGCGAATCTTTTTTGTGCCATGAATTCTTCAATCAGGTATTGCACGATATACCTCCTTAGTGTCTCCGACAGCCTTCTCCCGTAGAGCACGGTGATGTCTCACATCGTTCTTCACGACCGCAACAGGTAGTCCCCGGAGCATTAGGCGTACTTTTTAATATACTTGGAGCGGATATCAGTCTCTCCATACTGGAACTCCCGCAGGTCGTGCAAACCACCGTATTGCTTGCCGAGTATCCGGGTACACGAAATTCGGATATCTCCCCGCAACTATTGCATCTGAAGTCGTAAACAGGCATAATTCCCTCCTTACTTGTCCAAGGCTTCATAAACCTCTGCCCATAATGATTTTACCTGGCCGGAAACCCCGTTCCGGCTGTGTTCAACAACGGGTATACCACTTACCATTGCCTCGGTAAAAGCGTTGTCAAAGGGAATCCGTGTGACAACCTTCACTTCCTCGTTCCTGCAGTACTCTTCAATCCGGCGGGTGTTGTCCTCGTTAATGTCAAACTTGTTAATGCACACCATTGCCGGGACACTGAAATGGCTGCAGACGCCAAGGACACGTTCCAGGTCATGAATGCCTGATAAAGTCGGTTCTGTAACCAGGAGCGCAAGGGTCGCACCGGATAAGGATGAAATAACCGGGCATCCGATTCCGGGCGGTCCATCAGAAATAATACAGTCAACATTCTGTTCTTTAGCTACATGCCTCGCCTGTTCTCTGACAGCAGCTACCAGTTTGCCGGAATTTTCCTGGGCAATGCCGAGTCGGGCGTGGACCAGTGTCCCGTATCCGGTATCAGAAATAAACCAGCGTCCTGCCATGGTTTCCTGCATGGTAATGGCTTCAACCGGGCAGATGTATGAACAGAACCCACAACCTTCACAGGAGATTGGGTTAACCCTGTAATCGCTGATTGCCTGAAAGTGGCACCTTTCGTGGCACAGACCGCATTGGGTACATCTATCATTGTTTATTACGGCAACCTGTCCACTCCAGAACTCATGTTCCTCACGCAATACCGGTTGGAGTATCAGATTAAGGTCTGCGGCATCCACATCGCAGTCAACGAGTACCTTGTTCTCTGCCAGGGCAGCAAACGAGGCAACAATACTTGTCTTCCCGGTCCCGCCTTTACCGCTAAGGACAACCAGTTCTTTCATCAGCCCTCTCCCTGATACTATTAAACAATTCAAGGAAACTATCCCGCCATTGAGGCATACCTGCAGCCAGGGTCACTCCACGGGAATAAAGACGGGCAATCCCGGTATCCAGTGGAATGGTCATTAATATTGGTATATTTTCCCCGTGGCAGTACTCCTCTACCTCTGCATATCCGGTACCAACCCTGTTCAGAACAATACCAAATGGCACACCGAGTTCTTTCACCGTCTCTACTGCCAGGATAAGGTCATTGAGTCCAAAAGGTGTAGGTTCAGTTACCAGTAAACAGAAGTCACTGCCACCAATTGCCTCCACAACCGGACAGGAAGTCCCCGGTGGAGCATCAATAATAGCAATCCCCGCATTATCGGCTCTTGCTTTTACTTCTTTGATTATTGGCGGAGCCATTGCCTCACCCACAGTGAGCCTGCCCTGAACAAACTTCACTCCGTTAGAATGGCCTGATTCCACGACACCGGTTTTTTTGTCTTCCTCGGTGATGGCTTTCTCAGGGCAAAGGTAGCTGCATGCCCCGCAGCCATGACAAAGCTCTGGAAAGGTCAGTACATGTTCACCAAGCACTGCAATGGCATGATAAGC
>JADHXC010000061.1 GCA_016783135.1 Dehalococcoidales bacterium
CTTCCATTCTGCCTAGTACATCTTGAGCCTGTTCTATGGGAAGTTGCCTTAGAACATCTGCCGTTACATCCGAGTCGGCTTCGTCCAGAATGTCGGACAGTACTGAGGAATCTACCCCTTCAGAAACCTTTGCTACATCTTCCGGCTCCAGGTGCTCGAGGATTTCTGCCGCTTCCTCGGGAGGTAGAGTTGTCAGTATTCCCTGTTGCGTCGCAAGCGGAAGGTCCTCCATCACCTCCCCCTGGTCGCCCGGACGGAGCTGGCTGAATAACTCAATGGCAGCCAGATGGTTATCCTGCTCTACAAGGCTTTGTATCTGCTCGGCGATGTCTTCCGTTTTCTCCCCGTCTAGAGGAAGTCCATCCTGCAAGGATGAATCATCTTGCATATTCTTTTCTCCTTTCACTTCACACCTAACTTGGGGCAGGTTGAATCCGTAGCCTGACACCCGTAAAACTAACATTGCAGGTGGTACAGTAATGGGGGCAAGTCCATGTAGCCGATTTCTGCCATTATGCATGGCCCACCTTTCGGGGAGAAGGTCAACCATGCCTGCCTTCTTGAGGGCGAACTAGCTACTGTCCCAAATGTATCCCGCTGTTGCTGGCGCTACACACCTGCGGAGCAAGCGGCTCAAGGCGTCCTGGCAGCTGCCGAGGTAATAGGTCCGGAGGCCACAGCGACGGTAGGACGAGCGTTGTTCCCCGAGAAGGCCGCACAGGACGCCACGAATCCAGAATGCACAGGACACTTATCTCAGACATGACCTGACGCTGACCAAGATTGACTAATGGCACCATGGAGACCGGCCTGCATGAGCGCTATCCGGTGTGTGTGCCCCTGAATCGATTCGGGCCGTGTCGGTGAGTCTACGGCGCAGAGAAGCGCCGTCCATTGGGATGATCGTATGGATACCACAGAACCGTAGATCTGCAGCTAGACCACCCGATATGCCCACACCTGATGGTATACCTCCGGTTCTCCTTTGGGAAGAGGCTGAAACTCCTCGCTCACTTCCACGAGTCTCCACTTCCCCTCTGCTGCCAGGGCATCCTGCTTCTCCTTGAACCCACTATCCATATAAACATCAGGTCGGAGTGAAAACACGATATATCCGCCAGGCATGGTTATCCGGATCAACTCATCGAAGGAGCTGGCCGGAGCGTGACCGACCGTGAGTACCCCAACACTGATAACAGCATCGAAGGAATCGACAGCAAAGTCCAGGGGCTCTCCCATCACCATCTGGTGGAACTCGCGGTACACGTTCTTCTTCCTGGCTTCTTCCAGCATACCCTGTGACAGGTCCATAGCCACCAGGTTGCCGTAACCCTGCTTAGCCAGCAGCTTACCGACCAGGCCAGTACCCGCACCGGCATCAAGTACCCTGGCTATTTTCGGTACATATTTGACAAAGAAATCAACCGCTCGCTGCGGTCCCAACCAACCAAATCCCTCATCAAGGTCCGCATCGTAATCTTTAGCCCACTGGTCGTAACGCTCTGATAGCTCCCTATTATCTTGTGAAGAGTAAATCCACTGAACCTTATCGCGTCTCTCCATTATCTTCCTCCTTCATGAAGTACTTATTCCGCCCGCAGAATGAAGGAACGCCGTGTTGCTGGTGAGAGGCTACCCGCCTACGGTGCACGGCACGCCATGGTCTTCGAAGATGTTCCTCGCCAGGTCAGTCTGCTCCTGAGAAGGAGTGGCAAAGGCCTCTCCGGGGTAGGGCCTGCCCAGCGTCCGGTACTTCGCTGCCCCCAGCCGGTGGTAGGGGAGGAGCTCCACTGCCACGCCATCCCCGAGCGTCCGCACGAACCGCGCCGTCTGAATCAGGTTCCCCACGGTGTCATTCATGCCCGCCACCATCGGTATGCGGCAGAGCATCTGCGTCCCGCTCTCGGCGACGACTCTGGCGCAACTGAGAATCAGGTCGTTGGCAACACCAGTCAGGGAGCGATGGACGTCACTGTCCATGTGCTTGATATCAAAGAGGACGTAGTCCGTGAACTCCAGCACCTCTCCCAACCTGTCCGGGTCCGCATACCCGGAGGTGTCCAGACAGGTGCCGATGCCGGCCTCACGGCACTTCCGAAACAGGGCGGCCACGAAACTAGCCTGTCTGAGCGGTTCCCCGCCGGAGGCGGTCACCCCGCCGTTGCTGTTCTCGTAGAATGACCTGTCACGATGGACTTGTTGGAACACGTCTTCCACGGTGACCCGTTTTCCGTACACGGCAAGCGCATCGGTGGGGCAGACAGCAACACACTCTCCGCAGGCAGTACACCGGTCCCGACTGACCCGAATAGTGTGCCCGGCATCGACGTTCATCGCCCCTTCGGGACATATGTTGACGCACTTCCCGCAGCCGTTGCAGAGGCTCCGTATCAGGCCAAGCTCTGCCTCTGGCCTCATCGACTCAGCATTGGAGCACCACTGACATGCCAGAGGGCAGCCTTTGAGGAAAACGGTGGTGCGTATACCGGGGCCGTCATGAACGGAAAACTTCTGGATATTGAAGATTACCCCGGTCGATTCCCCCTGCGCCATACTATCTCCGTGGGGACTTTTCACTCTTGCTTCGCTCATTTGCATCTCGGCAGGGTGGTTAAAGCGTTTGTTCGGTGCGGGCAATGATTTCGTCCTGGACCTCCGGTGCCAGCAGCACAAAATAGGCACTGTAACCGGCTACCCGTACTATCAGGTCTTTATACTGCTCGGGATTTTCCTTGGCTTTGCGCAGGGTATCGGCGTCTAGGATGTTGTACTGGATGTGTGTCCCTCCGTTTCTCATGAACGTCTCTGTGAAATCGGCCACCTTTTCGGCAAACTGGCTGTTCTTGAAAAGGGCCAGGGGGAACTTCTGGTTGAGCACTGCTACCCGGCCGTCCGTAAAATCTGCCTTGATGGCCGAGTTGCAGACGGCGGTCGGGCCGTTGGTGTCCGCTCCCTGTGTAGGGGACAGGGATGCATCGGCCAGTGGCTTACCTGCCTTGCGCCCGTCGGGTGAAGCACTCACGCCTTTCCCACCGAAATAGTGCCAGGTTAGTCCCTGCCGGATAACGGTATACTTCGAGCCGAATGGAGTTTTTTCGGATTCAAGCAGCCCTGGTATTATCTTGCCGACGTCACGCACCATGTAGTCGGCTTCATCGATATCGGTGCCGTATTTGGGGGCATTGAGGCACATCCGACGTATCTCCTCACCGCGTTCACCGGCGAAATCGGAGTCCAGCGCTTCCAGGAGTTCATCCATAGTCAGCTTTTTCTCATCGTAGACCAGCTTCTTTATTGCGGTTAGAGAATCACCGGCGGGGATATAGCCCCGGTCAATGACGTCCCATACCGGGTGGTCTGCCGGGTTGGCAAACTGGCCTCCCATCATGATGTCGTAACCATTTTCGAGGCAGCCGGTGGAGAAAGTCGAGTGCAGGGGCACACGCCAGGTATTAAGCTCGGTCCGGTGAGCAACGAGATTACGGTGTATATAAGCCTTTAACTGGAAGGTAACCTGTTTCTCCAAGGCTGCAAATAGCTCATCGGACGTCTTGAAATCCCTGGGGTCGCCAGTCTCGATACCAATCTTCTTACCGGTCATCGGTGCTACGCCATTGTGCAGGGTAATATCCAGCAGCAGCGGAAGGTTTACATAGGATATCGCTTTGCAGTGATAGCCCTGGTTCTTGGGGTGGGCATATGAACAACCAAGGTAAGCATGGTCCCTGGCGTCCTCTATGGGTACACCTCGCTTGACGAAGAAAGCGGTAACAGAGTCACCGTTCAGGAACTGTGGATGACCGGCCCCGGTTACTTTATTGGTATCGATGGCCTTCCTCATCGCCCAGCGCGGGATATCTTCATGCCAGACAAAGGAGAAGTGTGGCTCAGCGTACTTCAGCAACCCTACCATATGGAGGAAGAGGTAAGTAAGCTCGTTACAGGCATCGCTGCCGTCCCTGGTAAGACCGGCCAGCGTAATATTCGATATCTTATTTGTCTGGATTGCCTCACGCATAATTACCTGGGCACATTGTTCACGTCTGCCAAACAGGGTGATAAGACCTCCAACCAGGTCGGCGGCTTTTTCTATCGTGATACGCCCTTCCTCAATGTCCCTCTTGAAATACGGGTACAGGCACTGGTCATAACGACCACAGTAGTCACCAATACGACCGTTCTCCAGTACCTTGGCAAGCTCAACGAAAGAGGCTATTTGTACTGCCTCGTGGAAGGTACGCGGCGCGTTTTCCGGGATATGGTAGCAGACTTCGGCTATCTCTTCAAGCTCTGCACGACGTACCGGGTCACTTTCCTGGTTTGCCAACTCACGTGCCCGTTCGCCATGTCGACGGGCAAATGATATTAACCCCTCGGAGACGAGTATTACGGACTGCCAGAACCAGACCTGCTCGGGGTCATCGACTCCTGTTTCCATGGCATGGTCGAGTTTTTCCTGCACGTCCTCTATGATACCCCTCAGTCCTTTATCAAATACATCGTCGTAGTTAGTTATACCATATCCCGGGGGAGCATAATGATAGGCTGCCTGACCTTTGGCATCGACGAGGTCATCCTGCCACGTGCCCCAGATAGCATGGCAAACCTGCTCCTCTATCTCTCGGTTGGTCTTACCCTTGAAATAGTCACTGTGTTCCTGTAGTTCTTTCTCAACATCTTCATCCAGTTTCCCGATTACGTTGAGTCCGCCCATGCTTATCTCGCCTTTTTTGGACTGCTCCAGCAGGTCGAGGACCCAGCTTGAATCGTAGTTAATGATGGCATATGAGCCGCGGAAGAACCTGGTGATACTGCCTACCACCAGTTCATCATCAAATATAGCTACCGGTACGTTTTCGAGCACCTTTTTCACTGCCTTTGCCAACCGCAACTGAATGGGTTGCCCTTCAGTTTCCTTCCAGGATTCCATGTAGTACGTACCGCGTTCACTGGCGAGCTTGGGCACAGTATCAAGGTAGCGCTTCTTCAAACCTGCCAGTCGCTTGTTCAGTTTCAGTTTATTTATCTCTTCCAATATTCCCTGGTCTATTTTATAGCCACTTGTTGCCTTGGTTATCATTGATTCATTCCCCTTTATCACTGATAGGACGCGTATATCTATCAGGTAACTGGTATTACCGCACCTGTAGTTAACTAAGGGATTCCACCATGGCCACTGCCTGGAACCCATCGGCACCGTAACCGTCAGCACCAATACTCCGGGCGAATTCCTCTGAAACAGGGGCACCACCGACAATTATCTTCACAGTATCCCTGATGCCGCTTTCCTTGAGGGCTTGAACCGTCTCTCCCATGTGCACCATGGTGCTGGTAAGCAGTGCCGAAAGACCCAGGAATTGGGGTTTTTCTGCTTTTACCGCTTCTACAATTGCCTGGGGCTCAACATCATTTCCGAGGTCTTTAACAATATACCCGGACCCCCGCAGCAATATCGACACGATATTTTTACCAATGTCATGAAGGTCTCCTTTGACCGTAGCGATAAGAATGGTGCCTTTGGCAGTAATACCGCTACGACTCAGGTGTGGTTCCAGTATCTCCATGGCACTGCCAACCGCTTCCGCTGAAGCAAGCATATCCGGAATATAGTATTCCTTGGCTTCGAATTTATTACCAACCACGCTCATACCGGCAGTCAGGCCATCGTTGATAATATCAGCAACCCTAACACCTTCGGCAAGGGCGCGTTCCACCAGTTCGTTTACCCCCGGTTGACCTACCATCCCCTCATCCATGCCTTCATCATCGGCGGTTACCCTGCCCTGGATTACGTTCTCTTTTATCAGGTCAGTAATTTCTTTACTCATTTTGCTCTGTCTCCCTCTTGCTTGTTACTAAGCACGCAGCCTGGCTAACAGACCAGGTACTTGCCGATAAACTTTATCTACTGTTTCCTTTTCAATGTGCCGGTGCGGTAAGATTAGTATCTCGTCCATCCGTTCCTTTGCCCGCAGCAGTGTCTCGTCAACCTTCCCTTTACTCTCGAAGGGGTAGGGTTGGGCAATCTCACCGGAGTGAAGGGCTTTGCGCACAAACCGAACATAGAGCCTGGTTGATGTTCCCATCGCCCTTTTTATCTGTTGCAGGCTTTCCGATACCTCACTATCAGATATTGAAGGCTGTACCATAATCCTTTTAAGCATACCTATCTGTATATTATCAAGTATTGCCTGTACGGCAGAGAAGGTATTGGTACGCTCCAGAAGGCCGAAAGCATAGTGCAGGTACTGCGGGCCGGACATCGCGACCATGATATGCGAGAATAACCGCTCTACGGAAGCCTGTATACCCGGTACATTCGCATCAGAAACACCGGCACTGGAATAACTCGGCAGTCCGTAGTAACGCGCCATCTGAACACAGTCGATATTATACTGGCTGAACTCGGGAACTCCATAGGAATCATTCAGGTCTTCCATGTTAGCCCTGCCGGGTACACTACCGTATATTACGGGCGCTCCCTTGCTAACCAGCTGAGTTAAAGCTACGCCTGCCAGGATTTCCGCATTTACCTGTGCCACGATACCTGCCTCAATAATCGGGGCTGTAGAACCACCCTGAGGTGCACTGGAGATGACTACAGGAATACCTTTTCTGGCTATCTCTATCGTCTTCTGGGTAGTATCGTCTACCATCTGGAGGGGGCTCTTTATCATTGACGTAATGAAAGATATAATATGATTCTTTTTGAATCTGTCTTCCCCACCGGCAATCACCTGTGCCATCCCGACAACATTATCGAGCTGGTTCAACTCTGTTAACCCCGCCATTACATGTTTGGTGGTATTATTCAGGGAAGCAAAAAACTTGTTAACGTCCTTATTGGAATCGTTGATGTCCTTGTCCTGTATATTGACCGGGCGCAGGAAACTATCCCACGAATCAAGGTACTCGCAGAGATGCGCCGCCTGTGCCAGTTTGTCCACGGTGCCTTTTTGAATACTGAATACCGGAAAGGTGATTTCCTTGGTGGGGTCAAGTTTACTGGTAAAAGGTTCCGCATCTACCTCAAGCCAGTTATTTGCCTCGGAACCGGAGGCAAAGCGCACTCTTGGTTCGCTGCCGTCAAGGATAAGACTGTTCGCCTCATCCCGGGCTCCGAGCTTGACTACCTTCGGCGCCGCAGCTATTGCTTCCGAGATAACCTTTTCCGGTATCTTAAGCAGCCAGCTTTTAGCACCTGCATCCCCAAGGGGTATAACCTCAGCCCCGCTGTCACCGAAGAGCTGGACGGCATCCCTGTTATAGCAGATGATACCCGGGTCAAGCAGAATACTCAGCGAAGCCCGGTGAATCTTCTTTATCTGCTCTTCATCAAGGCGGCTGTATGGTTTTACAAGTACTCCGTTTCTCGGCATTATGTCTCTCCTATGCCACCAGTGCGCCTTTCCGGTAAGCCCTGGTATACCACCGACACTGCGCGTCCTTTTCCGTGAGGACATCAGCGGCTTTAATCAGGCTCATTGTCCTGACATCGAGCGGGTCGAGTATCGCGGCATGGAGTTCGGCATGGATTGCCATTACCAGGAAAGCCTGGTTAATCAGTTTTCTGCAAGGTAGACCATAAGAAATGTTGCTCAAACCGATTACGGTTTTAGACTGCGGATATCGCGTCTTGATTTGCTCAATAGTCTTCAATGTTATCAGTACCTGCCCGGAATCAACACTGACTGGAAGCACCAGCGGGTCAAAATAAATCTGTTCTTCACGGATGTTAAATCGTGTCAGGTGGTTAACGATTGACTCACAGGCAGTCAGTCTCTCTTCCACACTGCGTGGTATCCCTTCAGCCCCCATCGCCAGTGCTACTATCCGTACCTGTCGTCCGGATACCAGCCGACCTATTACGTCCAGTTTCTCTGTTTCGGCATTGACAGAGTTAATCATTACTTCTGCCCCCCCGGTACTTGTGTAAGGCAGATCCAATGACGCCGGGAAAATCACTATCGATAGAAAGCGGCTTATCGGTAGCCGTCTGCATGACTTCTACCGTCCATTCCATATCTGCCGCCTGCTCATGCTGGCTCTGATTTCCCGTACCGACATTAACATCAATATAATCAGCTCCGGCATCAGCCTGGGCTTTCGCCAGTTCTGCGATATACCCGCCATTCCTGGCAATAATAGCTTTGGCAACGAGCTGGCTGACGCGTTAATCCTCTCACCGATTACGAGCATTCTTAATCCACTATTCCTTTAATATCTGCGAGTACCTGTGTCCTGACCGCTTCCGGAAGACTGTAGTCATTATCGGCAATGAGCTGCCGCGCGATTTCCCCGGCCTTCTGCCATGTGGCTTTTCTCCCCTTACTCTCCCAGTCTTCACGGCTATCCCGGTCACTCAGGTCAGGCAGGTAGTGCTCGCTACGCATGTAACGCCGTGTATGCTTGGCAGTGACGAAATTACCGCCCGGTCCCACCTGTTTAATAAGGTCGAACGCCAGGGTCTCGTCATCTACCCTGATGCCTTCGACTGCCCTCATCACCATTCCCAGAATTTCGTTATCGGTGACCATCTTCTCATAACAGACCGTCATCGCAAATTCCATAAGCCCGGCAGCATCATGGATGAAGTTGGCTCCTGCCAGTGCACAAAGCAATCCCGAAATGGCGGACTCATAGCCACTCTGCGCATCCAGCATTTTAGAATCCGTCATACCGCCGGTAGCGTAGAAGGGGAGTTTGTAAAACTGCGCCATCTGTGCCCCGCCTGCATTAATCAAGCCCATCTCGACTGAGCCGGCAAGGTAGTTAAGAGTGGTCAAATCTGTACTGGTAGCCACCGAACCAAATATTGCCGGTGTTCCAGGATTAACAATCTGGGCAAGCATAACACCCATCAGGGAATCAACCGTCTGGATAACAAGGTTTCCGGCCAGTGTCACCGGTGAAGTAGCCCCGCACAAAGGCTCGGCGGGACATACCAGCGGAACACCGCTTTCTGCAATAAGGACCACCAGGTCGCCATAATGTGCGTCCAGCTTCATGGGACTCATGCTGCATGCTATCATCGAGATAATCGGTCTTTCCCGCAGTGCTTCGGCAGAACCGGCAATTATCTCAGCCATGCGTATTACCTGTCTTACTCCATCAGCTGTGTAGACTCCTCCCATGATATGCTTGGTGCTGTTGTCCAATCCGGCAAAGAAGCGGTTGACATCCACCTGCTCTACGGGCAATTCGTTAGGATAGGTAGAGAGCATCAGAAGGTGGATATTTTCTAACTGGTCAACCAGTTTGGAGAGCCGTTTAATGTCACCCAGGTTAGCCAGCCGTTTCCGGTCGGTATCCGGCTCGTAGATGTATAGTGCCGTACCCCCGGTGCCGGCGTAAACACGACTTCCACCGAGAACGATATCATGCTCTTCCTCCTGTCCGCATAGCCTGATTTCGGAGGGAGCCATTTCTATCAGTTCCATCGCCTTTTCGGGAGACAGACGTACCAGCCGTTCCTCACTATCGGCACGGGCTCCAGCTTTCTTAAAAAGTTCAAAGGCTGTTTCTGAGTTTACCTGGCAGCCTACTTCGTCAATCAACTGCATGACAGTCTCGTGTATCTTTTGTATTGACTCTTCGGACAGAGGTTTGTAGCTGCCTCCGATAACGCCTTTTCGAGAGGTTTTCATGACAGTTTACCTTCTACCTACGCACTCTTGTCGTTCACAGGTTTTACAGGGGTTATAGCTGGTTACATCATTTTCGCGGGTACCAATACCGATGATGCCTGATATTGACTTTTGCGGTACCATTAGATACCTGTCAGTTAGATAAATAAAGCTGGAACTGCCATTCATAATACGGAAAAGCATTTCCTGCTGGTCTATACTCCAGTCGCAGTATCCCGGGCTGAAGCGCCGGCTGGTGGTGAGTCCATGAATACCAACCCTGTCAGTAATGACATTGTGCACATGTTCGGCAACCTGCTCAACTGCGTTTGAACCGATGGCATCCAGTACCCTGGCCTGGACAACGAGACCATCATCTGCCAGTTGACTGGTAGCTTCCTCAAGATAACCTTCAATAGTCAGTGCAAAGACAGCAACCTGCTCACAGTTATTCAGTAGTCCCGAGATTACCTGACTTCTAAAAATATTCCCGCCTTCAATGAAAACATTTGTACCAATCACAAAGTCTATGTCTCTGATAACGTAAGAATACACCGGATTGATTAGCTGGTTAGTATTCTTTGTATATTCATGTACCAGTGTCCTCATACGAGCCGGTGGTTTACACTTCCCGGTATAACCAATGTCTCGCAGGACCTTTTCTTCATTAATATCTATAACAATCTGTTTACTTATTGTTGCCATATATAGTTCTCCTTATCGCCAGGGATATTATATTCTTCTTGAAAACAAGTTATTTCCAATATGTGAACATAGCTATATCATCAGTCAATGGAACTAAGCAGGGTTTCCGAGTATCTGCATGATGTACCGGGAAAAACACAAGGGTACCTACGGAATATGCAGACGGGGCGTTTGTGTGCCTAGTTGGAAGGTGAATTACAGTGAGAGATACTTCCTAACTAGCTCCGATGGTTATGAGTGAACTCGGTCACTCAAACAGGAATTGATGAATGCAGATATCGCTTGACAGCGGGTGTGAACACCAACCTCTCTTATCGGTAATTCTATTTGCCATTGTTATGATTCCCCTTTAGAATTACTTACTGCAATTTACCATGCTCACCACTTTTTGTCCACTACCGAACTGTATACCTATCCCTAGTACACCATAGTAGCTATTACTCGCTGAACTTCTCTTGTCACCTATAATCCCTTCTCAACCAAGCTGAACAGGTTACCAGTGGTTGTGCAGGCTGGAAAGTATAATAGTATTTAGGGGGAAATAGTGCTTTCAATATATCTATCTGACCTGCTCCCATAAAGGATACCACTCTTTAAGTTAGAGTTGCCGGTATAATAGCCTCAGCAGCAGTAATCTTTTCGCTAAGCATGACACTTGAGTGCTCGGTGCCCACAGTCTAGCAGGGTGCTGAAAAAGAGGCTGATAGCTGTTTTTAACGGGCAATTTGACGTCTTGATATTCTCGGGGATGGTTTGGGAAGATATTTTACTTTTTTACGGGTTGATACCAGGCCGATTTTTACTCAGCGGTCATACTACACCAGTTAAATAGCGTAGGTTGCCATCAATTTAGCCAATCGTACAAGGTTGTAAGCTGCCGTTGTCAATTCTGCCCATAGCTGATTGCGCTCTAACCCTTTGTACCGAAGCTTACGACCACCTCCTACCGTCTTGAGCCAACCAAATATCTCTTCAATGCGCTTGCGTATCCTCTGGCTTATCTGATACCCATCATGCCGGGTAGTGCGTTTATCCACAATAGACCACTGCCGGCGGGCTACATGAGGTGTAACATTCATCTCCCGGCACGTCGTAACAAAGTCCCGTGTGTCGTAGCCCTTGTCCTCCCCCACCATAATTCGTTGAGACCCCGGCACTTTTTCCAGCATGTCGAGTGCAGTTTCCCGCTCAGCAATCCCGGGTGACCACTACGTTCACCACCAGGCCAGTGCGGTTCTCCATGAGAACATGACCGGCAAAGCATAGTCTCGCTTCTTTACCCGCCCCTTTCCTCGCCAGCCGTGCTTCCGGGTCAGTGGTCGACTCGTGCGTGGCGTTAGTACGGTGTTCACCATGGAAGTCGACTCCGGGATTCTTTTCGCCAGCCGCCGTTACATCATCACCGTCTTTCGGACGGAAGCTCTTTAACGAGGCCCACGCTTCCAGCAAGGTGCCATCCACGGTGAAGTGGTCCTCTGATAGCAGCTTCCGGCGGCCTGCTTCGGCCACCACCGCCCCTAGGAACTCGTGGGCTACTCGGTGATCAAGCAGCCTTTGCTTGTTCTTGGAGAATGTCGAGGCGTCAAACGCCGGGTCCATGATATTCAAGCCCAGGAACCATTTGAACAACAGGTCGTACTGAAGCCGCTCGCAGAACTGGCGCTCACTGCGGATTGAATAGAGCGCAATCAACAAACACGACTTGAGTAGGTGTTCAGGAGGTATGGACGGACGACCCATCTCAGCGTACATCCGGTTCAACGTCGGAGATAGCTCGTTGAGAGCATTGTCGATAATGGGCTTTATGTGTCGGATAGGGTGATCCTGGGGAACCAGCTGGTCCGGGGTCAGGGAACTGAGCATGGT
>JADHXC010000017.1 GCA_016783135.1 Dehalococcoidales bacterium
GGAGGTGATAGAAAGCTGGAGAAAGGATTATAATACCGTTAGGCCGCATAGCGCATTGGGCGGACTGGCACCCCAGGAATTCATGGAACTAGACGGAAACGCTAAGATGGACGCGGCATTAAGAATGGGGTAAGGTCAACGAGGGGCTTTAATGTTGAAAGTAAGAAGGGGTCAACATTCCGCACGATCCAAACCCAACTTGTTGAGGAGGAGGAGATTTATCTCGATGCGGACACGATTCGTGCAGGCATCGTGGAGCTAATGGGATGCCCGCCTGGGCTGGTGGGCGAGTTTGACTCAGTCACTCAGGAGTGCCTAGTAGCTCTGCGGCCGGACTTAGGAAAGGACGAGAGCGGCCCGTTTCTCGTGTTAGGGACGGTGACGGGTGGCGCCACAGTCGAGGTCGTAGTGGATCCAGACGTTCTCGGGGCCGCGGAAAAGACTCTCTGTGACATGGGTAAGAGAGGACTAGGCATAAACCTAGACGGCTGGGCGGATATGCCACAGGGTTCCAAGATAGTTGTCGCGGTACTTCTTGGATTCTTGGAGGAGCGAAGAGTGGAGTTTAAGGGGTTGCCCTCGTTGGCCGTCTTGCCGAAAGACTTCGATCTGCAATTGGCTGCGGTCAGTTATCTACTCGAGCTTAGAGATCAAGAATCGCGAAAGCGAACCAGCTGCACGGTAAGCTCGCCGGAGGTCAGGGCACTAGTAAAAGCAGCCCGAGAACTCAAGAAGAAGTCGCGTGAATAAGCCTTGTCCTAGACGCACCTATCGCTAGGCCGCGTTTACGTACAGGAGACTCTCTCCGAAGTCTTTCGAAGTTTATTCACTTCGCCGGCTAGAACTGCCACCCCTTGAACGGTTTGATTTGGCGATGGACCTGTATGGCGTCATCAGCACTCACTGCCCTGAGATAGGTTTCTAGCGACTTCATACTAGTGTGCCCCATGATTTCCTGAAGGTATCGCAGCGAACCTCCAGCCTTGAGGAAGTTGATGGCGAAGGTGTGTCTGAAAGTGTGGGCTGAGCATCTTACCCCGTCAAGGCGAGCTTTCCGTCCTAGGTCTCTGATGATTTGCTGCACTGCGTTGGATGTGAGACGCGTGCCTTGCCGTGACAACCACAGGTGGGTTGCGTCATCACTACGATGCCGAAGGTACCGAAGAATAGCCTGCTGTGCTTCTGGGGCCAAATATACCCTGCGTTCCTTATTGCCTTTGCCTCGCACTTTGATGTGGTCGCCTACAAAGTTCAAGTCGCTCAGTTGGAGCCCCGTCAACTCGGAGAGCCTGATGCCAGTATGAAGTAGGGCCAGGATGATGGCACGGTCACGAGCCCCCCACCAGGTGTTCGGAGGGCAAAGATAGAGGAGATCCCTGACATGCTCCGGTGAGAACACCCGGATGATGACGCTACCCACAGAGGGGGTATGAATGTTGCTCATGGGGCTTCGGTCAATAACGGTCTCAGCGACGCACCAGTTGAAGAAAGCCCTTAGCGCGCGAAAACGATTGTTGATGGTGTTCTTGCTGACACCGGTTTCCTGAATGTCTGCAAGCCACATCCAGATTTGTAGAGGTGTGACTGTGGTGGGCTCACGGTTCAAATCCTGACGACTACAGAAGCGCTCAAATGTCTGCAGGGCTTCCTGATACCACTGTAGAGTACGGGGCGACCGTCCCTCTACCTTCTTGGCCAGGAGGAAGTGGCCAAGTAAGGCAGGTTGTCGTGGCAAATCTGCCACCTGAGAAAGCAGCTTGTCGTAAACCATTCATTTTGGCAGCGCGACCTGTCATTCTATATCTGTGGAGCGGGAGACGGGACTCGAACCCGCGACAACCTGCTTGGAAGGCAGGAACTCTACCAACTGAGTTACTCCCGCAGTAGCAGCATCCATATTCTAGACGCCCAACATGCCGCATGTCAAAGCGCATGGTAGTGTCCTTGGTGCGGACACTATTCTGGGCGTTCTCAGGGCACTTTCAGCCCGCGTACAGGGCATATGCCCCATGCTTCGTGCACGATTTTCCGTGGGATACGCACATTGAGGTATGAGCCAGTACAAGGTATTGACAAAATCGTGTTATATTGCTAGAATCTGTTGATATTAACTGGAAATTGTAATATAGTGGAGTCAAGCATGAGTAGCACACATGAGCGGGAATATATAGACAAGCATGAACTTATCATGAGTAAGCTATTACAGAAGGTTGAAGAATCCGGTCGTGGTTGTATTTCAGTTCAGCAGATAGCAGTCGAACTTGGAATGGACCAGAGAACGGTTAGGTCCCATCTGAAAATCATGGAAATTCATAACGCTGGTGTGTTCGTCGACCCAAAAGAGAAGGAATTCTGCACCAAAGAAGGTCTTATCCTGCTAGCTAAAAAAATTGGACTGAAAGAAATAGCTTCTGAATAAAGGAGGTGTAAATAGTTCTGCATATAATTATGAAGCTATGACCCAAGAGCCTCCTGCTGAAATTGTACACCAGTGGATATTCCATATCAGGTCATACAGGGGAATATACCATATATGTTCGAGGTACTGTAAGTTCATCCGTGAGCTATTGGATTAGTAAGTCAATACGGTGTACCCGGGACGTCGGGACCTGATAGGATAGTGAAGTGTATTTTAGTGGGACTATCGAATGAAAGGAGGTACTTGAGATACTAATGGAACTGAACCGTAGGGAATTTCTGAAAGCCTCAGGGGCTGGGGTTGGTGGTGTTTTCTTGCTAGGTACCCTCAACCCCGATGTTGCCTTCGCCAAGACCCCGAAAACACTTCCGTTAAAGAAGCACTTCGGGGAAGGGTACACGATCTGCCCATACGATGGTTCTGGATGTGGCTTCCTGGTCGCTTCGCAGAATGGCAAAGTAGTGAACGTTGAAGGTGACCCAGACCATCCGGTGAATCGTGGTGGTAACTGTTCCAAGGGAGCCACCATGCGCCAGCTATCAGCTGACAATCCATGGCGCCTGAGCAAAGTCCTTTATCGGAAACCGGGTGGTACCGATTGGGAAGAAAAGGAATGGGACTGGGCAATCGATAGAATTGCCCGAAATATCAAGGACACACGAGACAAGAACTTCACGGCAACGGATAGTAATGGCAATCTGGTAAACCGTACCGATGCCATTGGTAACTTCGGTGGGTCCGCTCTGGACAATGAAGAATGTTATCTCCTGTCAAAGCTGACCCGTGCGCTTGGCGTGGTTTACCTGGAACACCACGCCCGCATATGACATTCCCCCACTGTCGCCAGTTTGGCGGAAAGTTTCGGTCGTGGGGCAATGACAAATCACTGGAATGATATTGCCAATGCTGATGTCATTATGGCAATCGGCGCAAATCCTGCTGAGAATCACCCGGCCTCCTTCGGCCATATCATGGATGCCAAGGACAAGGGTGCCAAGCTCATCAGCGTCGACCCCAGATTTACCAGGACTTCCTCGAAGGCGGACATCTATGCTCCACTCAGGTCTGGGACTGATATCGCCTTCATCGGAGGAATGATCAAGTATGTGCTCGATGATATTGACGACAACCCTCAGAACTACAACCTGACCTATATCACAGAGTACACCAACGCTTCCTACCTGATTAATCCTGCCTTCAAGGGTCCGGACGACCTGGATGGACTGTTCTCCGGGTATGCCGGGAGCAGTAACGAAACTGACGGTAATAAGCGTAAGTATGACAAGTCTACCTGGCAATGGCAGGTAGACTCAGACGGCATACCTCTAAGAGACAGGACCCTTAAAGACCCGAATTGTGTCTTCCAACTCCTTAAGAAACAGTATGCCCGCTACACCCCGAAAATGGTAAACAGCATAGCAGGTACACCAGAAGATAGCTTCCTTGAGATATGCCGAACCTATGCTTCTTCCGGAAAGCCGGGTAAGGCAGCCACCATCATGTATGCCATGGGAACCACCCAGCATACCCATGGGGCGCAGAATATCCGCTCTTACTGCATACTGCAGCTGCTGCTTGGTAATATAGGAATTAGTGGCGGTGGCATTAATGCCCTGAGAGGTGAATCAAATGTTCAGGGCTCTACAGACCACTGTCTCCTCTTCCACATTCTGCCTGGCTACCTGAAGGTACCCGAGAGTGTTGATGGTTCTCTGACAGAGTATCTGGAAAGAGCAACACCTAAGAGTAGCGACCCATTAAGCCTTAACTGGTGGCAGCATACTCCCAAGTATGTAGTCAGCATGCTCAAAGCCTGGTACGGAGATGCCGCTACTGCCGATAACGAGTTCGGTTTCCACTACCTGCCCAAGATTCAGACCGGACAGAACTACTCCCACATCTCCCTGTTTGAGGCTATGGAGAAAGGTGTTATCAAGGGCTTGATGTGCTGGGGGCAGAACCCGGCAGTCGGTGGGCCTAATGCCAACCAGGAAAGAAGTGCCATGGACAAGCTGGACTGGATGGTTGTCGCCGACATGTGGCAGACCGAAACAGCCAACTTCTGGCAGAGACCGGGTGCTATTCCAGCCAATATCCAGACAGAGGTCTTCCTGCTACCAGCCAAGAGTTCATATGAGAAAGAGGGTAGCGTAACCAACAGCTCACGCTGGAGCCAGTGGCGCTACACATGCGCAGATGCCCCTGGCGAGGCGGAAGATGACCTGTACATGCTGACCATGCTCTACCGCAAGTTGAAGGAACTCTACCAAGCCGAAGGCGGACCTAACTCCGAGGCTATTACCAACCTGACCTGGGATTACGGGTCCGGTCATCCTGACGTGCATAAAGTAGCCAAGGAAATCAATGGTTACGACCTGACTACCGGTAAGCTGATGGCTAGCTTTAGCGGGCTTAAAGCTGACGGTACGACTACTTCAGGGAACTGGCTCTATTGCGCCAGCTATACCGAAGATGGCAATATGGCGGAAAGACGGGACCCGGTTGATAAATCAGGTATAGGTCTCTTTTCCAACTGGGCATGGTGCTGGCCGGTCAACCGGCGAATCATCTATAACCGCGCTTCGGTTGACCTTGACGGCAAACCATGGGACTCCGAGCATCCGGTTATCACATGGAACGAAGCTACCCGCAAATGGGAGGGAGATGTCCCCGATGGCGGCGCAGCACCGATGAACCAGGGTGGTTATTACCCCTTTATCATGAAGCCGGAAGGCCTTTCCCGCCTCTTTGGCCCAGGAATGGCCGAGGGTCCAATGCCCGAACACTATGAGCCGTGGGAGGCACCAATATCCAATCCCATGTCAAAACAACAGAGCAACCCCGCTTTCAAGATATGGCGACCTTCCGAACAAGGCACCATTGATAAATTCCCTATTGTCTGCAGTACCTACCGTGTCTCCGAGCACTGGCAGGGCGGGCAGATGACGCGCAACTGCTCATGGCTGGTCGAGATGCAGCCCGAACCTTTCTGCGAAATGAGTGAAGAACTGGCAGACGATAAGGGTATCAAGAATGGCGACCGGGTCATTGTGGAATCAGCCAGAGGGGAAGTCAATGTGGTCGCCCTGGTTACCAAGCGCTTCAAGCCGTTTAAAATGAATGGTAGTATTGTGCACCAGGTAGGCGTCATCTGGCACTGGGGCTATACCGGCCTATCCACCGGCGACAGTGCTAACGTCTTAACACCCCACGTTGGTGACGCCAATACGATGATACCGGAATACAAGGCATTCCTGGTAGAAGTGCGAAAGGCTTAAATAGTGAGTATCGACTACTTCTCTGGAGGTATACATGGCTGACAAAGCAATTTTGTTTGACTCAACACGTTGTACAGCCTGCCGCGGCTGCCAGGCAGCCTGTAAGAACTGGAACGAGAACGACGAGGATATCCCCACAATCGAGAACGGTGTGGACGCACGGAACACCGGCAGCTACGAGAACCCGCCTGACCTCTCAACATCAACCTGGCTCAGAATGAGGTTCACCGAGGTTGAGCGTCAGGGGAAACTCTCCTGGTTTTTCACACGAGTATCTTGCATGCACTGTAGTGATGCCGCCTGCGTTAAGGTCTGCCCTTCCGGTGCCCTCTTTCATGATGAGCTTACTGGCTTCGTTGTCTACGACAAAGACCTCTGCACTGGCTGCGGCTACTGCGTGGAATTCTGTCCCTTTGATGTACCTCGTACCGACCGTAACGTGATAACCGGCCTGGCCAAGATGGACAAGTGTACACTGTGCACTACTCCCGGATTAAACCGCCTCGATGCCGGTGAAAAACCCGCCTGTGTCAAGGCCTGTCCCCCTAAGGCACTGCTATACGACGACCGCAATAAACTGGTAGCCTTAGGAAAACAGCGAGTGCAGGCTTTGAAAGCGGCCGGGTCCAATAACGCAAACCTTTTCGGTGAGACTGAGTTAAATGGCCTGCACGTACTATACGTCCTAGAAGATTCTCCGGATGCCTACGGGCTGCCGGTTGACCCCAAGGTTCCAGGCGTGGCTATTGCATGGCAGGATGTCATTCAGCCGCTTGGCTGGATAATGGGCGGAGTAACCATTGTCGGACTCGGCTTGAACTATCTGGTTGCCCGGCAGGCCAAAATACGCAAAGAACAGACCGTAAAGAAGGAGGAATGACATGGCCCAAGAGGTTGTAAGATATCGTAAAGCGACGCGTGTATTGCACCACGTTCACACCGCCGCGTTCGTAGTCCTGTTTCTCACCGGACTGGTCCTGTTCATCCCTCAGCTTGGCTTCATTGCCCAGGGTGGCTGGACTCGTGTCCTCCATCGCATCGCTGCCGTTATATTTGCCGTGGCACCGGTTCTCTATGTTCTTTTCAACTGGGAAGCTGCCAAGAAGGGAATCAAGGAGGCTTTCACCTGGGGTTCAGAGGATATCAAATGGCTCAAAGCAGCCCCGGGTTACTACTTCTTCATGGACGAAAGCAAGATGCCTCCCCAGGGTCATATGAACACCGGGCAGAAGATGTGGTGGTTCATGGTACTTGTTTTTGGAGCACTATTCGTGCTTACCGGTATATTCATGTGGTTCCTTAAGGACATTCTACCGGCAGCATCATTCCAATGGATGATATTCATCCATGATGTTTCTTTCATCGTCACCGGGTGTATGCTTTTCCTCCACATCTATCTGGGTGTTATTCATCCACTCATGACGGAAGCATGGAAATCCATCACCAAGGGCACGGTATCAGCCGAATACGCCAAATCTCATCATGGCAAATGGTTCAAAGAGGACGCAAAGAAGAAACCCAAAGGAGCCTAGGTACCAGTGACATTAGAACGCATCGTTCAGAAGCTGGACGAACTGGAAAAGGAAGAAGGAAAGCTACCTGAACTGATGCAGTTCTATCACAGGATATTGCAAATTCAGGCCGGGGTTGGGGACCAACTGGAGAAACCCAGCCCCGGTCTGACCCGTGAGACTGCTACGGAGAGGCTGGGACAGGGAAAGCCGCTCTTAGAGGCGTCGGAATTCATCTTCGACTGGACACTCTTTCAAAACACACTTCGAGGAATCACCGACGTCTTCAGCGAATTCTCCCATTTCTTCGACCTTACCCCTGAGACCTTCAGAGAACCACCACTTGAGCAACTGGTCTCCAGGGATTCCATTGAAGCCTGGTATGCTGGTGAAGACCTGCCACCTACCGGAGCCATCAGCCAGGATATTATCAGAGAACTGATACATGCCGCGGTCAGACCATTTCTGATGAACTATGCAGGAGCACTCATTGGTTTTGTTAAGCAGGAAACCTGGCGACGTAACTATTGTCCCGTCTGTGGTGGTAATGCGGACTTCGCCTATCTTGAACCAGAGAACGGTGCTCGCTGGCTGCTCTGTTCCCGCTGCGATACCGAATGGCTCTTTCAGCGACTCCAGTGTCCCTACTGCCAGAATCAGGACCAGAATGACCTCTCGTTTTACTCGGATGACGACGAGGTTTACCGCCTCTACGTTTGTGAGAAATGCAAGCACTACCTGAAGACAATCGACCTACGGAAGGCCGGAAGTGAGGTCGAGGTTTCTCTGGAACGCCTGCTGACCTACGAGCTGGACGCACAGGCCCGGGAGTACGGGTATCTCCCCGTTGGCTGATGTCGTAAGCAGAAACTGGATGTGCCAGAGGGTATGCCTCAGGCAAAGCTCTACGTGTAGACAACACGCCTTGGTCCTGGCAAACGATTCCGGTAAACCTGAATGATATTACTTCATGCTATAGTATGTCTATCTGACCGGTCACTTCGGGAATTAGGGTGACCCCATCAAATAATTGCTAGCCAAGATGGTATAATCTGGTTATAATAGTTATACAGGTCTCAGGGTGTGGCTCTTGAGACGTAATTTGTACAGCAGGAGGCATGGCAGATGTTTAGACCGGGACCGCTGGAGATTGGCCTCATTGTATTCATAGTCCTGATACTCTTCGGAGCTGGAAAGCTTCCCCAGGTAGGCTCTGCGATGGGCAAGGGACTCCGCGCTTTCCGACGGGGACAGAGCGGTGAGGAAGACGTCGCTGAAAAAGAGGAAGTAGTCGAGGCCAAGCCCAGGAAGACCACAAAGAGAAAGAAAGCAGCCAGCAAGAGCGATTAGGAGAATACTCCTTCCCTGACGACCGCACCACGTTCCACGGTATTCCTGCACGGCAAGGATTAAGCACGCCCCCGGCAAAGAGGACACTATGGACTTTATGTCGATAGGCACATCTGAAATACTGATGATTCTCCTCGTGGCGATTCTGGTTGTCGGCCCGAACAGGATCGTCGGGCTGGGACGGTCACTGGGCAAAATCATGCGCGCTATCAAGAAGACCTCGTTTGACCTGACCTCTGCCGTAACCAAGGAACTGGAACTGGAGGACAAGAACAAGCAGGACAGTACCAAGACCGGCAAACAGGGCTAGTACGCCCTCACAGGAGCCCGGCACGACGTAAACGTTACTCGACACAGGTATTCGGTGACACAGGAAACAAATGATGAGCAGAAGACCTCCGTTCTCGACCACATTCGGGAACTAAGACGGCGACTCCTCTGGAGTGTCGTCGTAGTAGTCATTGCTGCCTTTGCCTGCTTCTTCTTTGTCGAACAAATCTTCGAAATCCTCAAGGCACCCGCCGGCGATATTGACCTTATCTTCATCGAGATGACCGAGGGTTTCACCACCTACATGAAGATATCGCTGGTAGGCGGAATCGTCCTGTCGATGCCTTTCCTCATCTACCAGTTCGTGATGTTTGTCATCCCGGCACTCACCCGACGGGAAAGAAAGACGGTCTTCATCCTGCTGCCGGTAATCACGGTGATGTTCGCCGGCGGTATATTGTTCGCCTATTACTACCTGATACCTCCGGCTACCGGATTCCTGCTGACCTTCGGTGCCGAGGTAGCTGAACCCCAGATAAGGATGAGCAATTACGTCAATTTTATCACCCGGCTGCTCCTGGCCATCGGTATCATGTTCGAGCTGCCGATAGTGACCAGTATTCTCGCCAGGATGGGAGTTATCACCTCAAAATGGCTCGCTGACCGCCGCAGGATAATGATTATCTTCTCCTTCGTACTCGCTGCCTTTATCACACCGACCCCGGACGCCTTTAACCAGAGCATCGTTGCCGGGACCATGATTATCCTGTACGAGATAAGCATCTGGCTGGCCTGGCTGATGCAGCGCAGGCGTACCGCCGCAGCTACCGAGCCAGAGTCTTCGACGTGATGGTACTGACACCCGCACGCATTCCAGAATGGACAACACTGTGATTGCGGACACGAGGCTGACTGCGTTATACTGGCACTAGCTGCGAGAGGGAGCGGATGAGTCCCGGTGGGCTTTGCGGACTTCAAATCCGTTGGGGGGCGTTAGAAGCGTCTTCGGTGGGTTCGACTCCCATACGCTCCCGCCAGTAATTGTTTTTCAGCTAAACAGGCACGAAAAAGACACTTATTTTCACTAGAAACAATTCGAAGCTAGATGGATGCTATCAGGCGTGAATTGTTTCAAGCGTTATGTCAAGGTGATGAGAGAGGGTGGAGGTCGGGGAACAACTGTGCTCCCGCCAGTTAAACACTTAACATTGCTTAACACAGTCTTCTGTTGGCTGGCCTTTTATCATTCCTGTTCCTGATGGTTGTGCCTTCTGAGCCTTGTACCCGGTAGTGCTGCCGCAACACTCTCTGCCGCAAAACTTGACATCACCCTCACTGGATGCTAAACTTCTGCATTCTGAGAGCTAAGCAACCTCAATCGTATCTGCGGATATGATGAAGGAGGGTCACCATGACAGAGCAGGAGCGGCCGATAATCGACAACTTCACGAAGAACCCTGACGGCACCTGGACCAGCATCAAGGCCACACCGCTGAAATCCGGAAACCGCACCATAACCATAGGCGAGGGCATGACCTTCACCAGGGGCGAACCCTTCATGTTTATCGATGTCGCCGAGTACCTGGACGAGCAAAGCAAGTAAATCCCGCTCTGCACCTCGTATATTGTCGGCGGAATATTAGTACAGCACCCTTTCGTCACCGACGCGGCGGGTTACCTTTTTGCTGTCAAGGTATTCCAGGAGGGCTTGAGCGTACTTGCGACTGGTCTGGAACATATCGCGTACTTCGGCGAGGCTCACTTTACCCTGTGTCCTGATATGAGCGGTTACCTTTGCCACCATATCATTGTAGGTATCCGTGGAGAAGACCACACCTTCAGCTACCTTTACCACTTCCTGCTTTTCAATGAGGAGATTCAGAACGTCAGGCTCCGGCACCAGGTCGCCGGGGGGTGCGTAGGGGTTCTCCCTGAGTGACTTCAGAAACACATCCACCCTGCCCTGTTGTGCCGGAGTTAGCTGCGCCTGGTGCCCTGATAGGCGTACATTCAACCCTTGCTCCACCACTGCACCCTGTTCAATCAGCTTCCCCAGGATGGCCTGGGAGTGTACCTTCAGCGCAAGCTTATTGCCCAGTTCCACACGGGGAATGCCGGGACGGGAGGGATATCTAACATGGTAGTCCCGGACCAGGTCCACTGCCGTTTCCTCCATACCATCCCAGCCGGATGGTGTAAACAGCACGTCGTCCTCACCTGACCCGATTCTAACCACCTTTCCCTGTCCAATTAGTGCTTCGATAGCCGGTCCGACCTCTCCCGGAGGCAGCCCGCTCTGCTCCGATATTGCCGAAGATGTTGCCGGCTGCCTTGCCCCGAGCAGCGCCAGGACAATGTCGTCGACGCTGCCTTCTTCCCTGGTTACAAGTCCATCGATAACGTTCGGTCGGAAGCGGCGAAGTCGCCTGGCGTGGGCGTCGGTAATTCTCCCGCCGCCGAGCGTATCCGTGGTTGAGCGGATGATGAAGTGGTCCCCGTTGACAGCAGCTACCGGCCTGTCCAACAGTAGCTGCACCCAGGCAGCCTCTCCCGGTTTTAATTCATCCGCTTTGAGGAGACGGACCTTGACGACTGCTTCAGCGGCTCCGGTAAAGAAGCTCAGTTTCGCGTTGTGTCTCAGAGGCCGTCGGGTGTAGCCAAGCAGTCGGAACCGGGCACTCAGCATGGTAGTCGGCTTCAGCCAGCCGGGTCGGGCGAGTACGTCACCGCGCTGCAATTGTGACGTGGTAATACCGACAAGGTTGGCAGCAACCCGGCTCCCGGGCTGGGCGGTCTCTATACGTGACCGGTGCATCTGGAGTCCGCGCAGCCGTGATTTCACCCCGGAGGGTATGACCTCCACCTCGTCTCCTACGGATAGTGGACCGTCAATCAGCGTGCCGGTTACAACCGTGCCTGCGCCCGACATTGTGAATACCCGGTCTATCGGCAAACGGGCCCGGTCAGTCTCTTTCTTGGGCGCACTCTCTTCCAGCATCCTGTCGATTGTGGCCGTAAGCTCCGGCAGACCTTCACCGGTAAGAGCCGATACCACGACAATCGGAGACTGCGACAGGGAAGTCGGTTCCAGCAGCTCCTCAACCTCCATCCGCACCAGGTCGAGCCATTCGTCATCCACCAGGTCTTTCTTGGTGATGACGGCGATTCCTCTTGAGATTGCCAAGAGGTCAAGGATGGCCAGGTGTTCCCTGGTCTGGGGCATTACGCTTTCATTGGCGGCGATAACCAGCAGAGCCAGGTCTATACCGCCAACGCCGGCGAGCATATTCTTCACGAAACGCTCGTGCCCGGGAACATCGACGATGCCGACCTCTCGACCACCGGGCAGCTTCATCCAGGCAAAGCCGAGGTCAATTGTCATGCCCCGCGCTTTTTCTTCTTCCAACCGGTCAGGGTCAATCCCGGTCAGGGCATTCACCAGTACCGACTTGCCGTGGTCTATGTGTCCCGCGGTGCCCAGTACGAACATCGCTCAACCTTTCCCGTCCGTTTGCGGTCATCTCTTCTGTTTCAGTACTTCGGCCAGGCTATGCAGTGCTTCGAGTACGGCGTTATCCTCTTCCGGCAGCACGGAGCGTGGGTCGAGCAGTAGTATGTCGTCATTAACACGCCCGACAACCGGTGTCTCGCGACTACGCAGCATTCTGCTCAGTGCCTGTGGCGAGTGACTACCCTTCCCCTTACGGATAGCCACCAGCCTAGTGGGCAGGGTACCACCGGGAAGACTGCCTCCGCCGACCATCGTTTCCCCGTCCCTCACATCGGCCCAATTTCCCAGGACACGGGCCCACTGCCCTGCCCGCCGGTCAATCTCATCCAGGGGAGCGGCAATCATCCGCCAGACCGGTATCTTCTCCGTGGTTTCATCCTTTATGTAATGTACCAGCGTAGCAACCAGAGCCGCCAGCCTTATCTTGTCAATCCTTACCGCCCTGGCCAGTGGATGCTTCTTGAGTTTATTGATGAACTGACGCTTGCCGACAATAATGCCCGCCTGCGGTCCACCCACCAGCTTGTCTGCGGAGAAGAATGTCAGTCCTACTCCGGCGGCAACACTCTGCTGTACCATTGGCTCAGGGTCAAGTCCGTATACGGTTGTGTCCAGAAAACAGCCGCTACCCAGGTCATCAAGGACCGTAATGCCATTGCGCTCACCGACAGCCACCACTTCTTCAAGGCTTACCTCATGGACGAATCCGACCACCCGGAAATTACTGGAATGGACACGCATCAACGCTGCGGTACGGGGAGTGATGGCCTGTTCGTAGTCGGCAGCGTAGGTGCAATTGGTTGTGCCCACTTCAACAAGCCTGGCCCCGCTCTGCCGCATAACGTCGGGTATGCGAAAACTGCCGCCAATCTCAACCGCCTGTCCCCGGGAGACAACCACTTCTTTCCTGTTCGCCAGGGCGGAAAGACCCAGCAGCACTCCGGCAGCGTTATTGTTGACCACCAGTGACGCTTCGGCACCGGTGAGCTGGCAGAGGATATCCTCCACGTGTACGTGTCGGGAGCTTCTACGCCCCTGTTCAAGGTCGAATTCAAGGTTGCTGTAGCTGGCAGCCACCGGGGTCATTGCCCGTGCTGCTTCCGGGCTGAGCGGCGCTCTTCCCAGGTTGGTGTGCAGAAGCACCCCGCCGGCATTTATCACCGGTCGCAGACCGGGATTTACCAGGGCACGCAGTCGTCCGGACACAGACGCAACGATTTCTTCGATTGTCGGGCAACGATTGCCGTCGGTAATGGAGCGCCGGGCCTTTTCCAAATCTTCCCGAACGACACCCACCAACAAGGCATGTTGGAAGCTCTCCTGAAACTCCTGGAGTTTCTCGTGGGAGACTACCTGGTCGACACCGGGGAGATTACGAAATTCGCTGTTCATATTCCTCTCCACGAGTATCCTACAATATCGAGGCCATGTTTGGAAGCCAATGTCATTGTCCACAACGTCCGCAACACCGGTACCGGCTTAGGCATCATTCGCATATTTCCAGAGCCGGTCATAGTTGGTGCGACAACCTGCTCTTGTTCAGATAAAAGGGTAACACACCAGAGTGAGGCGTCGTGGTCACTGCCCAACGGCCCACCCCCTGGTTCTCATCATGCAGGGAGGGGTAGTTTATTTCTTGTACAGGAAGCAGACAAAGGCTACCTCCTAGATATTCGCTCAGGTAATTGGTTCTATTATTAATATACTCTGCGATGGGTGTCCCATGCACCACATGACACTAATTAAGTCCAGCTTCCCTGATAATCTCCGGCACAAGCTCGTCCCATCCCAGGGGCATAATGTGGACCCCCTGACAGAATGGCTTTACCTGTCGGATAAGGCGGATTGTGATTTCAACGGCCTTTTTCCTGCGGTCTTCTTTTTTGGTTTCTGCCATCTCTTCGATAAGGCTATCCGGAATACTGATTCCGGCCATATTTGAATTCATAAAACTGGCCATGGCGGCACTCTTAAGTATTACAATACCTGCTATGATTGGTACCTTGAATTGTTGTACCTGGTCCATAAATCGCTCAAATTTCTCCGGCTCATAGACAGCATGGGTCTGAAAGAACCTGGCTCCAGCTTCTATCTTCTTTCCCATCTTGATTATCTCGGGCTCCAAAGGGTCAGCCGCCGGGGTAACCACTGCACCCAGGAAGAAGTCGGGCTTGCCATCCAGTTCGTGCTCGGTCATGTCAAACCCCTGGTTCAAAGTGCTGGTAGCCTTGAGCAGTTGCACCGAGTCAAGGTCATAGACCGATTTTGCTTCAGTGTGGTCACCCATATTAGGGTGGTCTCCAGTCAGACAGAGTACATTCTCGATACCGAGTACCCAGGCACTGAGCAGGTCCGATTGAAGTGCCAACCGATTTCGGTCACGGCAGGTAAGCTGAAAAACCGGCTCCAGCCCCCGCTCAACCAGCTTGGCACAGACGGCCATTGAACCAATCCGCATCACAGCACTCTTCAGGTCAGTAACGTTTAGCGCCACCACCCGGTCGCGCAGGTTGTCGGCATCTTCCAGGCATTTATCTATATTCACCCCCTTAGGTGGCCCAATCTCTCCAGTAACCACGAACTTTCCACCTTCAAGGGCTTCTCTAAGCTTGCTCATTAATACTCCTTATCTGGCAATTGCACCGGTATAATCGAGGCTGATGGAGGCATTCCGGTTCTCACTGCTTGTCATCAATAGTATATCCATGGAAATTGGTTGTCAATCTCCACCACACTGCGTTGTCAGTGTCCTACAATTTTATCACCATCTAACTGTTATGGGAAAATATCACCATGAAGGAGATGGTGGTATTGAACAGGAAAAAGCAGAGGAGAGTTAAATGGGGGGAGTATGTAGACTCCCCCGTTTTTCCCCAATGAAATGACTAACATATAGGCCTGGAACGTCGGGGAATTCAATTACTTCCCCCAACTTCTGTTAGCACTTTGTTAGCAGCATCCCGCTCGCTCTCACCACCCGCTCGCACCACAATCCCACGCTATGAACTGCCGTTCTGCTTCCCAGACTCCACTTCGACGTCCGCGTGGACCCCGCGCTGCATGTCAGTGGTTAGGACATCTCTGGCAGCACAGGTCGGCAGAAGTACCGGTACAGGTTGTCCGCCAGCAGGGAATGACCGTGTTCGTCCAAGGACAGTATCCTTGACGCTTTCGAGATTGACCCGGCCTTCACGGTGTTGATGATAGTGAAGTCAACGTACGAGTCTTCAATCACATTCCCGTAGCTCGGAAGGGGAAACCTGAAGTTGGTGCGATACTCAGTGACACTGCGACGCTGGTCCCTGTTGCTGATGTTCTTCAGAGGGAACACAGGCGCGATCGCTATGAGCTCGCGGTGCCCGATGTCACACGTGTGGGATAGAACCATCACCAGGCTCTTGTTCGCACTCACAACGACCTTCTCCAGCCCGCTACCGAACGCATCCGGAATCTCGGCTGCTTTGTGTATCGTAGCTGTGCAAGGCCGTGTGCCGACGTCGTCGTAGTAGACGATCTCTAGCTCTGATTCGGGTCCAAGAACGACAGGGAAGTCGGCAATCAGATCTCCTTGGAAGAGAGGCTCATTGACTGTCCTCACAACATACATGAGCCGCTAGCGCTTCCTGATGATTGGCTCCTCGAAGAAAGGCCAGTACTGCTCCCTTCTCTCCTGTTCAGAGAGAGGGCCGTCCTCAACAGGCAACTTGTACTGCGGTTCGGCAGCACGAGCCTCAAGCATGATGAGGCCAGTGTACTGCTGCACATCTTCAGACGACATTCCACAACTGTCAGATCGCGGCGCCATATCTATGTAGATCATGCGATCCCCTCCTGAGCGTCCGACCGCTTCACACTGCCCACCGACGAGTCGGTAACGTAGCGAAGCGGTCCCTTCCTTCTCACCACACCGATTCTGGTCACCCCGCCACACGTTGGCGGTCCGAGTACCCATTTTGTGTTCCCAATCACAGTATCCAGAAGGAATCGCACGTGTGCCACTCCCTCGTTCAAAGGCATTGCGGCATAGGGAATCTGACCTTCGAAGCTACGGACGATGGCCTCAATCTTCTTCTTGTCGTCGTCCCCGAAGGACACTTCTCGCTCCTTGACGAAGTAGTCGATTACCCTGTTGATCAACGACTGGTCCACGCCCTTGATCAGCCGGTGCAGCGGGGCGAAGTTCCCGAACCAATTCGATCCGAAATTGCCTTGTTCCCTGACTCTCAGTGGATCCTTATCAGGAATAGTCCCAGGCATTGACGCGTCCAAGACCTCGGCGAGATACGCCCCAGGCGAATATCCAGCGACGACAAGACCGAGAATCGGCAATCCTGTCCGTTGCGCCCCGCCTTGGTCTTTCCGTTGTTTCAGGATCTGTTTGAAGGCATCTTCGTACTCCTTGAAGAAGAAAATGCCAAGCTCCTTCGCCACGCCTGCGACATCCATTTCTGCGAAACGCGGGGGATCTTTCTCTATTGACGTGGCGACGAATTCGTCAACGAAGCTGCCAATGGTACGAGACCGGATCATGGCGACCCCGAAATTCACGATCCCCATAGGCAGATCGGCCAGCGGAAAGACCTTCTCAGCTTCGTTGTACACTTTGGCGACCAGAGGCCCCGCACCTTCCACCCCAGGTTGATTCGCGGTAACGGTAATCGCACTGTCAGCACCCAGCACAACCCCATCAGACAGATTACAGACTATCGCTATTGACATGGCGAAAAACTCCTATCGGCCAAGAGTAGCCACAATAACCCAGTGTCAGTTTACCTGCACACTCGCGAGATGTCAATGCCCATCCCCTTTCGCCATCGCGCGACACATGTGGCAGTATGTATGTCGAAGTAGGTCGGCCCTCAATTGCACGGGACGCTACCGGCCTTTGTACGCCGCTTTTCGCTTCTCGCGAAAAGCGGTGACACCTTCCCGGTGGTCTTCAGAGCCCAGGGTGATTGTCTCGCAGGCGGCGGCGATACCAAGTGCGGTCTCGAACTCCATGTTGAGACCCTTGTAGACCTGCATCTTGGCCAGCCTCATCGCCAGTGGCGGGCCATCGGCAATCCTGGTGGCCAGGGCCATCGTCTCTTTCTCCAGCTCCTCGGACGGTACCAGCCGGTTGAGGACTCCCAGCCTGCCCGCTTCCTCAGCCTCCATGAAATCACCGGTGAAGAGGAACTCAAGGGCACGACCGACACCCATTACGCGAGGGTAGAGCCAGGTGCCGCCCCAGCCGGGGAAAAGTCCTATCCGGACGAAGGCGTTCATGAACCGGGTCTTCTCGCAGCCTGTCCTGAGGTCGCAGGCCATCGCCAGGTCGCATCCGGCACCGACAGCAGCCCCGTTGACCATGGCGATTGTCGGCTTCTTGAGCTTCTGAAGCTTCGGTTGTACCCTGCCCGCGGAACGGATGAGACCCTGCCTCAGCGCTTCAGCATTCCGGGCGCTGCTTTCGCTCTGCTGGTTGCCACCGGCCATGCCACCAACATCCGCACCGGAGCAGAAGCCCCGTCCGGCACCGGTAATCACCAGCGCCGTCACCTCATCGTCATCGTCGACTTCATCAAGAGCTGCCGACAGCTCCTCGGTCATCTGCGGACTCAACGCGTTGAGTCTCTCCGGCCGGTTCAGAGTCAGAAAAGCAATGTTACCCCTTTTCTCAAGAATGATGGTCTCATAGTCCATGACTCTTCCCTCCTTGAAAGGGGGTGTCCCCCCTGACTCCTATTGTTCAGCGTTTTCAGGCAGGCTCTCATTCAGGCTGCCCAAGGTCTTGATTGGTGGAGGCCCCATCCCTCTGTATCTCCCTTCCCCACTGGGGAAGGGAGAGTGATAAGCTAGAGGGGTTGCACCCCTCTATAACTCCCCTTTTTCATCACCCTGCTAAAGGTGGTAGAACATTCGTGGTGTTCTTCGGAACTGGCGTTTCAGAGTCAGAAAAGCAATGTTACCCCTTTTTTCAAGAATGATGGTCTCATAGTCCATGACTCTTCCCTCCTTGAAGTAAAGGTACTGGTCGGGGTGAGAGGACTCGAACCTCCGGCCTCAGCGTCCCAAACGCTGCGCTCTAACCTGGCTGAGCTACACCCCGTTGTCTGAACGAGGAACTGCGGGTTGCCTTTCCACCTCAGATACCGGCCGACTAATGTAGTGTCTAACAAATGCCTTTACAGTCCCTGTCATCACAGCAAGCCTATGAAAAACCTTTTCGACCATCCCCCGTGCGGCCTTCTGGGCCGCCTTCCTCTTCCTAGCCAGGAAGGAGCCTTCTGCGGAAGGGGGGAATGATTATATCTGGGGGACACCGGCAGAATCTGAAACCAGATTCTGCTAACGTCATTCTGTAAGAATGACGCCCAGACATCCCTGCCAGAGGGGGTGCCCCTCTCAGAAGAGGGGTTTCAGCCCCTCAGAAGGGTGCGCCTCTAAGAAGAGGCGGCGCCCTCTGGACTCCCCTTTTTCATCACCCTGCGAGACTCGATACGGGAGACGTGTTTGCCTCCCGGATTCCAACCTGCGCTGGCATGACATCAACATCCATCATACGTAAAGATATATACGAGATACTACACTAGTCCCTGCAGTTAATACAGCGGTCGAAGAAGTCCCGCTCCAGACCTGCTTTCCGGGCCATGTATTCAAGCTGCTTCTCGGGAGCAAAGTAGTCGCCGCAGACACTGCACTTCGCCAGCTTGAATTCTATCATATTGCGGGGCATGGTTATAGTTCGGGTATCGCCGGAATCCTCTATCTTAATTGCCTCGGTGGGACAGATGTAGGCACAGGAGCCACAACCGATGCAGGCATTGGAATCATCATAAAAAGGAATTGCCATCTCACGTTCAACACCCCGGTTGACCAGGCTGATGGCCGATACGCCGACTACTTCCTCGCAGGCCCGGACACAAAGGGCACAGAGGATGCAGTTACCGTGGTCTTCCTGTGGATATGAAGTCTTCTCGACACCAAGCTGCCGGGCCATGTCCTGAATGACCTCCGACTCCGGACAGCGAGCAAGCAAAAGGTCGATTATCGTCTGTCGGTTACGCCGGACTCTTTCGGTATTCGTCTTCACTTCCAGGCCTTCCTCTACCGGATACAGGCAGGAAGTAACCAGTCTCTCTCTTCCGTTACCGGTCTTTACCTCGACGAGGCAGAGTCGGCAGGCCCCATAGGGACTGACTGATTCGTGAGTACAGAGGGCGGGAATATAGATATTATGCCCGGTGGCAACATCAAGCACCATCGTCCCTTCTTCAGCTTCAATGACCTTGCCGTCAATCGTCAATGTCACCATATCCTGATTGTCCTCACTTTACTATTACGGAGTCCAGCCGGCAGACGTCATAGCAGGCGCCGCACTTGATGCATTTCTCCCGGTCAAGTATCACCGGCTTCTTCTTTTCTACCAGAGTTATCGCTCCCTGGGGGCAGGTCTTGACACACAGGCCGCACCCGGGGCAATCATCGGAAATCGAGTAGGTTATCAGTGCCTTGCAGACACCGGCAGGGCACCTCTTGTCCCTGATATGGGCCTGATACTCGTCCCGGAAGTAGCGTATCGATGTCAGTACCGGGTTGGGAGCAGTGTTGCCCAGTCCGCAGAGGGCACTGTCCAGGAGCGTCTCCGAAAGACGTTCCAGTCGCTCAATGTCCACCTCTTCTCCCCTGCCCTCGGTAATGTCGGTCAGTATCTCGCGCATCCTCTTGAGACCTTCGCGGCAGGGTACGCACTTGCCGCAGGACTCGCCTTCAAGGAAGGAGATGAAATATTTAGCGATATCGACCATGCAGTTGGTCTCGTCCATGACAATCATCCCGCCGGAGCCCATCATCGAGCCGACCTTGTCCAGTTCGTCGAAATCGACGGGAATATCGAGCATACTCTCCGGGATGCAGCCGCCGGAAGGACCGCCGGTCTGAATGGCCTTGAGCTTCTTCCCTTTGGGAACACCGCCGCCAATGTCCATGACAATCTCACGCAGTGTCATGCCCATGGGCACTTCCACCAGGCCGGTATTGTTGACCTTACCCACCAGGGAGAATATCTTGGTCCCCTTACTGTTTTCGGTGCCAATCTGGCGGTACCAATCAGCGCCGTTATTAATAATCAGGGGCACGTTTGCCCATGTTTCGACGTTATTGAGATTGGTCGGCTTCTCCCAGAGACCCTTCTCCGAGGTATGAATATATTTTGCCCTCGGCTCACCGACTTTACCTTCAAGCGAGGCCATCAGGGCAGTTGATTCACCGCAGACAAAGGCACCGCCACCACGGTTAATGCCAATGCGACAGCTGAAGCCGGAGCCCAGGATGTTATCGCCCAGAAGCCCGCATTCCTCTGCCTGCCGGATGGCAGTCTCGGCATGCAGCACGGCCAGCGGGTACTCATTTCGTACGTAGATGAATCCCTCGTTCGACCCGATGGCATAGGCACCAATTAGCATACCTTCAATTGCGGAATGGGGATTACCCTCCATAAGACTCCGGTCCATGAATGCACCGGGGTCGCCCTCATCACAGTTGCAGATAACGTACTTCGGCTCCCCTTCAGCGTCACGGGTGGTCTGCCACTTTCTTCCGGTGGGAAAGCCACCACCACCTCGCCCGCGCAGGTCGGACTTCTTGACTTCTTCGAGCACTTCCTCAGGGGACATCGCGGAAAGGGCTTTGCTCAACGCGGCGTAGCCACCGAGGGCAAGGTAATCCTCGATGCTATCCGGGGCAATCCTGGCGTTGCTGTCCAGCAGCAGACGTCGCTGCTTGCTATAGAAGGGGACCTCGCTCTCATATACCGCCTTCTGCTTCGTGACCGGGTCGACATAGAGCAGGCGGTCAATAGTCCTGCCATTAACGATAGTCTCCGAGACTATCTCAGTGACGTCTTTCTCTTTCACCCGCTGGTAGAGAATGCCCTCCGGGTGTATCACCACATGTGGACCTCTCTCACAGAAGCCACGACAGCCGGTGACTCTTAAATCTACGGTGGACTCCACCCCCTGTTTCTTCATCTCCTCCCGGAGAGTAGCAATGACGTCGCCGCTCAACAGGGCAACACAGCCGGTCCCGCCGCAGATAGTCACGCAGCGCTTGCCGGGGTCCCGGCTCTGCACTATCGACTCTCTCAGTGCCTCCAACTCCTGTGGAGAACTTAACCTGTTCAATGTTATGTTCCTCTCTCGCAGTTTCCCGGTAGCCTATTTGTACGTCGACAGTAAGGGTTTCACCTTGTCAACCGTAATCTCACCCGAATACTTACCATCAACAATCATTATCGGCCCAAGAGCGCAGGCACCAACACAGTTCACCGTCTCCAGACTGAACCTCAAGTCCTCCGAGGTCTCGCCTGTCTTGATTCCGGTCTCACGCTCTATAGTCTCCAGGATTCGGACCGCTCCCCGGACATGGCAGGCCGTGCCCAGGCACACATTGACTGTATGACGACCTCTAGGTGTCAGACTGAAGGCCCGGAAGAACGTGGCGACACCGTATACACGGCTCATCGGGACATCCAGACCGGTACTTATCTCAACCAGGGCTTCCCTGACAAGATAGCCCAGCTCGGCCTGGGTATCCTGCAGAATGGCTACCAGCGAACCCCTGTCGTGCTGGTATCTTTTCAGGATTGCGCCTACTGCTTCACGCATGTGCTCAAGACCGGCTGTCATTGCGCTTTCTCCTTGATTTTCTCGTATTCCTCGACCACCCTTTGCTGTATCTCCCGGATGGTGTCTTCGGACAGATGCCGAAACCGTCCCTGGAGCTTCAGGTAATCCTGCACCGGTTTCAGTTCCGGTAGCTCCATGCTCAATTTATATCTGCCGTTCTCTATTTCGTACAGAGGAAACACTCCCGTCTGGACTGCCAGCCGACCTAACCTTACCGAGAGGTCCGGGGCTGACCTCCAGCCAGTGGGACAGACGGAGTTGATGTGGATGTAGGCCGGTCCGGGCATCGCCACACCTTTGGCGACTTTTGCCATAAGGTCAAAGGGATAGCTGTGAGAGGCGGTAGCCACATAAGGGATATCGTGGGCGGCGGCAATCGCCGGCATGTTCTTCTTCCATGTCTTCTGCCCGATACTCATCTTACCCGCAGGGGATGTTGTCGTGGAGGCTCCGTAAGGCGTCGCCGATGACCTCTGGATACCGGTGTTCATGTAGGCTTCGTTGTCAAAGCAGATGTAGAGGAAGTCGTGGCCCCTCTCCAGTGCCCCGGACAGTGCCTGGATTCCGATGTCGCTGGTGCCGCCATCACCGGCCATAGCGACCACCTTGGTCCCTGTGTCAGGACGCTTTCCCTTTCTCGCCATGGCCTTCAACGCCGACTCTACTCCTGAGGCAACCGCGGCCGTGTTCTCAAATAGGGTATGTATCCAGGGCATTCGCCATGCGGTCATGGGGAACTGGGATGAGACGACCTCCATGCAGCCGGTGGCATTGGCTATTATCACGTTCTGAGGAAGGGCTTTACAGGCAAGTCTGACCGCCAGCGCCTCACCGCAGCCGATGCAGGCCCGATGACCCGGGGCAAACGGTTCCTTCTTTGGTACCAGGCGAGAAACATATACGCTGTAATTCTGCATCACTCTCTCACCCCGTACATCTCGTATTCCTGCTCAGTACCCGACTCGGCAATCTCCATTCCCCGGGCGACCATCTCCTCAAACCCGACGACGGTTATGTCCCGGCCACCCAGACCGGCAACGAAACCGGTTACCTTAGGTCTCTTCTCCTCAGCATACAAGGCCGCCCGCACCTCGGAGCAGAAGGGGCCTCCCGGGCCTCCGAAGGAAATCGCCCGGTCCACAACGACCAGGAGGTCCGCATCCCTGACGGCATTGCGAAACTCTGCAAAGGGGAACGGTCGCCACAGGCGCAGTTGCACCAGCCCGACATCCTTGCCTTCATCCCGCATCTTGTCCACGGCGGCGGAGGCAGTCTCACTGATGCTGCCCATGGTAAGCAGCAGTGTTTTCGCTCCCTCGGAGCGATAGTGCGCCAGCGGACCGTACTGGCGGCCGAATGCCTTTCCGAACCGGTCCCAGTGCTCCAGGATAACCGGCATGGCTCCCCTCAGGTTCACATCCTGTGCCTTCTTCGTCTCCGGGTACAGGACAGGCGGTGCGAAGGCACCCATTGTCACCGGTTTTTCCGTGTCCAGTGGTAGCGGGTAGTCGTAGGGTGGAATGAAGCGGTCAACTTCTTCCCTTTCCGGCATTATGATAGGCTCTATCACATGAGTCAGGTAGAACCCGTCAACGTGGACCATCACCGGCAGCAGCACCCTGCGGTCTTCACCTATGGCGAAGGCACAGATTACGTTATCAACTGCTTCCTGCCCATTAGCAGCGACTATCTGTATCCAGCCGGTGTCACGTACCGACATCAGGTCGGACTGGTCGCCCCAGACGTTAAGCGGTCCAGATAGCGCCCTATTGGCCACCGACATAATCACCGGCAACCGCATCGAGGAGGCGACATAGAGGACCTCGTGCATCAACTCCAGCCCCTGTCCGGCAGTAGCCGTAAAGGTACGCGCACCGGTGGCCACCGCACCCAGACAGGCGCTCATTGCCGAGTGTTCCGATTCGACAGGGATATACTCGGCATCGAGTTCCCCACTGGCAACCAGTTCCGCGAGGTGTTCCACGATGTGCGTCTGGGGCGTAATCGGATAGGCCGCAACAACATCCACGTTGGACAGCATGGCGGCCTCAGCGATAGCCTGTGAAACCTCTATGCCTATCCTTTCACCCATCATTCAGTCTCCTCAACCATGGTTATAACTCCGGTAGGGCACTCGCGGGCACAGATGCCGCACCCCTTGCACCAGTACATGTTAGCGATGAAGTAGTCACCGGCATCCTGTTCGATACATCCTTCGGGGCAGAACACCTGGCATATCCCACACTTAATACACCTGTCAAAATTATAGGTGGGTGCCTGCGACCGCCAGTCGCCGGTCTTGTATTCGGCAGTGTTGCCCGGCTCGGTGACTATCGCGCCAATTTCTATATCCTTCCAGGTTATTTCGTCTTCCTTCTTGCTCAAGTCAACCTCGCTCCTTTACTACGGTTTCCTCAAAAGCCCGTTTCATGGCGTTGATGTTTCTCTCCGCGAGCCGATCGAATCTATGCTGCAACGGTACTACCAGGGAGTCTGTCTTGACCACGGCAAAAGCACGGAGCAGTCCCCCCAGCATCGTGGTATTCACTATCGGGACTCCCAGTTCCTCCCGGGCTATCTTGATAGCATCGACCGTAGCCAGCTTCCACTTAGTCCCGAACTCAGCCTCTACTTCTGCCATTGTCCTGGTCGTATTGAGTACCAGTATCCCACTATCCTTGAGCCCAGAGGTAACGTTGATGATGCGTAGCAGTGTGGGGTCAAGCACTATCACGATATCGGGTTCGTCAACATCTGCTCTTACCCTGATTGGCTCACTGCTGTTTATCCGGTCGAAGGCTTGTACCGGTGCTCCTCTCCGCTCCGGACCAAACTTGGGGAAGGCCTGAGCATATTTTCCCTCGCTTATGGCTGCCCGCGCCAGGATTTCCGCCGAAGTAACCGCTCCCTGGCCGCCACGGCCGTGCCACCTAATTTCAACAAGCCCGTTTGTGTCTGTCAATTCGGCCTCCATATCAACAATGGTATAGCCCCCAATTACTCAGCTACTGTAAAGTACCCCTGGAGCGATTCGAACGCTCGCACCCAGCTCCGGAGGCTGGCGCTCTATCCAACTGAGCTACAGGGGCATATGTGCTGAAATGCAGAAACACCTTCCATTTTCCCATGATAACCTATCTCATGCAGGTAGGGCAACATACACCATTCTTTTTCAATATTAGGAGTGTGCTGAAAAACCCTTTCGACCAACCCCCGTGCGGCCCAGATGGGCCGCCTTTCCCTTCCTAGCCAGGAAGGAGCCTTCTACGGAAGGGGGGAAAGATTACGCCTGGGGATACCCCCAGACCCCTGCCAGAAGGGGTAAAACCCCTCTGGACTCCCTTTTTTCAGCAACCTGCTAGGCATATCTCACAATGAGGTACAGCCAGCACAGGGCAACCACGCCAATCATCGCCGGCAAGGCAAACTTGCAGAAACGCCCCCAGCTAATGGGGTAGCCTTCCCTGGCAGCAACCGCCGTGCCAACCACATTGGCCGAAGCGCCGATTGGCGTGGCGTTGCCGCCAATATCGGACCCCAGGGCCAGTGTCCATGCCAGTGTCGGTAAAGGCAGACCCGAACTGGCTAGATTCCGAAGTACTGGAATCATTGTGGCTGCAAAAGGAATGTTATCCACTATCGCCGAGGCAAAAGCGGATATCCAGAGAATCATGGGTATCACTACCATGAGATTCCCACCGGAGACATCTGCGATAAATTGCGCCAGGACCTTCAGTACACCGGTCTCCTCCAGCCCGCCGACACATACGAACAGCCCGATGAAGAAGAGCAGAGTTTTCCAGTCCACCCTCTTAATGAGGTGCGTAGCATTTCGGAACCCTGCTATTAGAGTAAGAATGGCGGCGATTACGCCTATCAGAGCTACCGATATACCGGTCTCTGCGTGGGTAACGATTAAGAGCACCACGAATGCAAAGATTCCGGTATTGATTTTAAATAACCGTGGGTTGACTATTGCATCCCCCGGTTCCGGGTAGGATTCCGCCTTAACTTCACCCTGAGAAGCCTTGAGCGCCTTTCGGAAGGCAAAGTAGAAAAATATCAGGGTTGCTATCATACCTATCCAGGCGATAATGCCGGTATTGGTAACAAAGTCGAAGAAAGAGTAACCGAAGGCAGTACCAATAATGATGTTAGGCGGGTCGCCACTCATGGTAGCGCTGCCACCGACATTGGAGGCAAAGATTTCGGCGATGATTATCGGTACCGGGTCGAACTTGAGCAGGTGGGCCAGTTCAATGGTAACCGTTGCCATGAACAGCAGTACGGTAATGCTGTCAATAAACATTGCCAGGAAACCGGAGAGCAGCATGAAGGAAATCAGTATCGGAACGACCTTGTAGTTGACCAGCTTGGCAACCCGAAGGCAGAGCCAGCGAAAGAAACCCACCTCCCCCAGTCCTTCGACCATCACCATCATACCGCCGATGAAGACGATGGTCTGCCAGTTAATGCCGCTGGACTCGAAGTGGCCTCCGCCGGGGACCCAGAAAGCAGGCTGAAGAATCTGACCGAAGCTGAGAACGTTCAGGACAGATTCCGGGCTTCGCATGACGATGAGGAAGACTATTACGATGGTGAGGCTGCCGCCAATAAGGGCTGGAATAAACCGGTGCCATTTGTCACTAATTATGGCAATGAACATCACCACAAAGATGACAATGGCAAGTATCTGGCTGAGTAGTTCCATACGGTGAAAGCTTCCTCCTATCTCTTCAAGACAATGCTATCAAGGCATATCTCATCATAGCAATCATGATAGCAGAAAGTGTATGACCAGATAAAACGCCGCACCCGTCACGGCTCATCCCCCAACCCCGGAGGTGAACAGCGCATAGGCTCCGTACAGGTAGAGACCCACCAGCAGCACGGCATACCAACTGATAACACGGAATGTCTTTCTCTTCTGGCGGAATCGAAGAGCGATGAGAACAACAATGCTCATCACTACTGCCACAACAGCGCTGGTGATATGAGCCTTTGACACTGAAGAGAGAATAGAACCTTCGGTATAGAAAATATCGATGAGGAAGATTTTAGCGATATTAATCATATTTGCACCTAATATGTCAGCGACCGCCATGTCGATAGCGCCCAGACGGACAGCGGCAATGGTAAGCGCTATCTCCGGCATTGAAGTGGAGATAGCTAGAAACAGAGTCCCGACAAAGCTAGCACCCAGACCGGTAGTGGCGGCAATCTCTTCGCCGATGAACGCTAACCAGATTCCACTGCCAACAACCGCCAGCCCGGCCAGCATGAACTTCAACCACACTTCTCTCATGGTGACATCGCTGTATTGTGCTTTGGTGACCGGTGGTGATGTCACCTGGCTTTTCTGCGCAGA
Source organism: Dehalococcoidales bacterium (assembly GCA_016783135.1). GTDB lineage: Bacteria > Chloroflexota > Dehalococcoidia > Dehalococcoidales > Fen-1064 > DUES01. The sequence continues at coordinate 27,376 of JADHXC010000017.1, forward strand.
GCGAAGTGTCCACCTCACGCCTATCAGATATAACACGATGGCGAGGATGCTCGGGATACCTATCCACCCGAGAACCAGTCCGGAAATCCTTTCGCCGAAAAAGATACTCACTGCGGCAAGAGCAATAAGTAAGATGCCCATCCCCACTGACATCAGATGGTTCGGGCTTGCCTTGCTCAGAATGGGGGCCTGGCGATAGATTACGTCCAGCAAAGCCACGATAAGGAGATTGAAGATACAGCTTCCCATGATAGTACCTATGGCGAGATCAGGAATCTTGACCAGAGCAACTGCACTTATTCCAGTGGCGAGCTCAGGCACGGAGGTAATGAAAGCCAGCAGCAAGAGGCCGATCCATATATGTCCAAAACGCGTCTTCTCAGCAAGCGCATCTCCGTATCGGGCCAGTTTTGTCCCACCAAACAGGATGATAACAAGGCTCAGCAGAAACTTCAGCCAGACCACTTCCAAACACTCCCTGAGAAAATACCGGCAGGCAAGGCAAACGATGACATACGCTCTCCATTATACCCGTTTTGTCGCCTCGATACACTTCTTGATACTCGTCCGGTACATCAGTGACACAAGTGACAACTCGTTATCGCTACAGGGAGTTTTGTTACCCTTCTGGCTGAACCGGAGCAGTAATTTTTTCCTACCAAAATCTTGTTGCGCCCTGCTCTGCCTTTTGGTATACTCTGAGCATGTCGCTTTTCCTCTCCGCATTCCAGCTTGTTCTCAGAAGGAGTCTGGCTAACTGGAAGCTCCTTTCCTGTGTAATCATCGGAGTAGTCGTAGCAGTCGCCCTTGTCTCCAGCACACCCCTCTATTCCAATACCCTCAGCGACCTCGGGCTGTCACGCTCGCTGCGTGAGAAGCCCATAGAACTTGTCAATGTCCAGGTCTACGCTCCGAGCTATCCCATCAATATTGATGACTACCAGAGGAACTGGGGGGTCATCCGCAGTCAGGTCGCCAGGAATATCGGCTCAGTGGTGCGCCAGGAAGAGCAGTACATCAAGACCCAGACCTTCTACGCCGGCTGGGCGGACCGCCCCATACCCACCGGTACCGACAGGCCGAAGGGTCATTTCCAGGTATTCACCAACATGGACAAGCACATCAACCTGATTGACGGGCGCTATCCTGAACCGTTCCCTGCTGAACTTGAACCGGAGGAATTACTTGAGCCCGGTCTTGAGATCGAGGCCATGATAGGAAGCGATGCGGCCAAGCTCTTTAATGTATGGGTTGGTGACCGACTTGTCCTGCTCTATGGTTGGGGAAAATACCCGACCCGACTCACCGTCCGGCTCACAGGCATTATCGACCCCATTGACCCTGAAGAGGAGTTCTGGTTCCTTAACAGTGACCTCTTTTCGCTGCAAGAGGATAGTCCCGAGACAGAAGGACCCACAGCTCCTCTCTTCATTCCGGAACAGACACTGTTCGAAGGTATAGGGCGCCTGGTACCCAACCTTAAAGCAACCTACTACTGGTACTACTACATTGACACCACTAAAATCACCTCAGCCAACGCAGCCGCCATCAAGAGGGGCGTCCAGCGTATGGAGAGCCAGATAATCGCCGAACTGCCCCGTAGCTCGGCGTTTTCCCAACTGAACAGCATCATTGCTGTCTACGAGCAGAAGCTGCTCTTCACCCAGATACCCCTGTTCCTGCTCATCTTCCAGATTGTCGGCATTATCCTTTACTACGTGGTTACCGTGGCCAATATGGTCATTGACCAGCAGGCCGGTGAAATCGCTCTCCTCAGAAGTCGGGGTGCCAGCACGGGGCAAATCATGGGCATCTATTTTATGGAAGGCCTGATGATAAGCGCCCTGGGAGGGGTAGTGGGGCCGTTTCTTGGTGCCCTTGTCTTTACACTCCTTGGCAAGACGGCACCGTTTCTACCCCTGACCGGAGGGGGTTTACTGGAAATCCGGTTCTCCTCTATGGTCTTTATACTCGCTGCGGTTTCGGCTGTCCTCTGCCTGATTGCCATGCTGTTCCCGGCTATGAGGGCAGCACGCAGGGGAGTTGTTTCCCAGAGGCAGAATATCGCCCGCCCGCCACGAGCACCTTTCTGGCAGCGTTATTACCTGGATATCATGCTGCTGGTGGTTGGTGGTGTTCTATTCTGGGAGCTAAGTGAGCGCGGGACACTAACATCCCAGAACTTCTTCGGTGAGATAGGTATAGACCCCCTTCTACTGATCACACCGATACTGTTCATGGTTGCGGCGGCAATAATTTTCCTTCGTCTGTTCCCCCTCATTATCGCTCTGGCAGCACGGCTCAGCCGCTATACTTCCAATACCGCGGTGGTACTGAGCCTGCGCTACATGGCACGTAACCCGATGCACTACGGCCGGCTCATCCTGTTGCTGATGATGGCAGCCAGTGTAGGCATGTTTTCGGCAAGCTTCCTGGGCACCCTGGAACGAAGCTACGACGAACGTGCCATGTACGCCACCGGGAGCGACATCCGGCTCAGCGGAATCTACGATTACCAGAGTGGTAAGGAATCCATTGTAGAAAAATATACCGAGGTCTCCGGTGTGGAAGAGGTTAGCGTTGGTTTCCGGGGTAACGGCGTTATGGGCAGCCTGTTCACCCAGATTGACCTCAATTTCCTGGCAGTCGACCCTGTTACGTTAGCAGAAGTCGGCTGGTTCAGGGAAGACTTTGCCAGTAGCTCCCTTACCGAACTCATGGATATCCTTGCTAAAGACCAGCCCATTGAGAACGGCCTTCCCCTGCCGGATGGTACCGAGAGTATCGGTGTGTGGGTATATCCTCTCCAGACACACCCCGGTCTGGTGCTGACCGCCAGAATAAAAGATGGAAAAGGGCATTATATCGACTACGAGCTTGGTATACCGGGTACCGAAGACTGGCACTACCTGGAGGCAGACCTCTTTCGTCCCATCTATGACACGGTACCACCTCCACCTCTGACGCTCCAGTGTATCTTTGCCAGAATTAAAAAGGTAGATTTTCAATTCCGTGATTCGCCGCAGACAGTCTACCTGGATAACCTTCAGGTCGGGGGTTCGTTCTCCGCGGAGCCGGTGGTAGTCGAGGACTTTGAGGACGTGTCCGGCTGGGTCACCCTTGCCGACGAGGCGGCAGGAGGTAGTGCTGCCGGAATGCCGGCAACCAGCGACACCATTGCCACCAGCACAGAGGTGGTCCATGATGGTGTAACCTCAGGCAAGCTCAACTGGGCGCAGACAAGGAGCTTTGGCTACCGTGGGCTTTATCCCAACCTTGATATCAGGCCTCTATCTATTATTGCCAGCCAGTCGCTGCTTGACCGTACCGGCATTTCAGTTGGAGACCTGGTGACATTCCGTCTACCCGGCCAGTTTATACCGGTTATCGTAGAAGAAGCTATCGACTATTTTCCTACCGTTGACCCTGATGTCAAGGGCTTTGCCCTGGCCAATATCGACCGTGTAACCTCGATAAGAAACCTGACACTGAGCGGTAATACCCGCTTCTATCCTAACGAGGTGTGGTTGACAGCGACAAAAGACCCGGAACAGCGAGAGACCGTAATCGAAACGTTGACATCTCCGAGATACCACGCCAGGGATTTCTACGACCAGGAAGCAATGATAGCCAAGTCAAAGTCGGACCCGCTCGTAGCGGCCGGCTGGGGTGGAATCCTGCTGATTGCTTTCCTCGGAGTCATCCTGGTCAGCGGGCTCGGTTTCGTGGTTTACGCCTATCTTTCCGCTCGGGGACGGCAGCTCGAATTTGCCATCCTGCGGACCCTGGGCTTCTCCCTGCGCCAGATTATCGGGTTAATATGCCTGGAGCAGGTCTTTGTTATCGGCAGCGGCATGGGAATAGGGACACTTCTCGGGATGCAGCTCAGCTCAGTGATGATGCCCTTCCTGCAACTCACCGAAATGGGCCACAAAGTCCTGCCTCCGTTTGTACCAGTTACTGACTGGTTCACCATTGGTATTGCCTATATCATTCTGGCGGTGGCATTCATACTCACTATTTCCCTGGTTATCCTGTTCTTCTCCAAGGTAGCCATCCACCGTGCATTGAGGATAGGAGAGTAGCGAAGTTATTACCGGTAAGCTCGGGATGTGACAGATGAAAGGTACTCAGAACAAATACTACATAGTCTGCGAAGACCTCTTTAAGATATACAAGATAGCCGAGCTTGAGGTCGTTGCTCTCAGGGGTCTTGACCTTAAAGTAGAGACCGGTGAACTGATGGCCATTGTCGGGGCCAGCGGCAGCGGTAAGTCCACCCTGCTCAATATCCTCGGTGGCTTGGATGTACCTTCCGCCGGTCAGGTAGTCGTCGGCAATAGAGACCTTCTCAAGACCTCCAGCCGGGACCTGGTGGATTACCGGCGACAGGATGTGGGCTTTGTCTGGCAGCAGACCAGCCGGAATGTCATCTCCTACCTCACCGCGTATCAGAACGTGGAACTGCCCCTGATACTGCTGGGGTGGTCCATACGGAAGAGGCGCCGCCGGGTGGAGGAAATGATGGAGGCGGTAGGACTGACCAGCCGCAGTAACCACTTTCCGGACCGACTCTCCGGCGGTGAGCAACAACGGGTAGCCATCGCTGTAGCAATGGCGCACAATCCTCCGCTCCTGCTGGCCGATGAACCCACCGGAGAACTGGACAGCCAGACCTCGGAAACGGTACTCGACGTGTTCCGCTCCGTGAATGATGTCTATGGTGTAACCGTTGTTATCGTCACCCATGATATCCGTATCATGAGCAAGGTGAACCGCGTAGTTACCATCCGTGATGGGCGGACCAGCCAGGAAACTGTCCGCAAGGTGCAGACCGAGTTTGTCAAACCAGAAGCGCGTATCGAGAAGACCCACGATGAATTCATTGTGGTCGATGGTGCCGGTCGTCTCCAGATTCCCCGCGACCTCGTTGAGAAGTTGAAATTGGGTAGGAGAGCCGTGGTGCTCATGGAAGACGACCATCTCGTAGTATGGCCGGTGGAGAGCCAGGAAGGAGAGGAAAAGTGACGACGGCACCACTGATTTCAGCACAGGACCTGGAGCGCACTTTCATCCTCGGCTCGGAGCGGATAAAGGCACTTCACGGGGTCAATATGACGGCATACTCCGGCGAGATGCTGGTGATAACGGGGCCTTCAGGCTCTGGTAAGACTACCCTGCTCAATCTCCTCGCCGGACTTGACATGCCCACTTCCGGCTCCGTCCACCTCGATAACCAGGACCTGGCCACACTCTCGGAATGGGAACTGGCCCAGCTCCGGCGACGGAAGATTGGATTTGTCTTCCAGTCCTTTGGGCTTCTCCCCCTACTCTCTGCCTACGAGAACATTGAGCTGCCCCTGCGGATTGCCGAGTGGAGCCGTAGAGAACGGAACCGGCGCACCGAAGAAGTCCTCGACCTCGTCGGGCTTGGAGACCGGGCGGGCCACCGGCCCTATGAAATGTCCGGCGGAGAACAACAGCGCGTCGCCGTGGCGCGGGCGATGGTCCATCGCCCCACCCTCATCCTTGCTGACGAGCCTACCGGAGAACTGGACTCTGCTACCGGGACAGCAATCTTCACCCTGCTCAAGAACATCGCGGAGCAGGAGAACGTGGCAATTGTCGTTGCCAGTCATGATGTGAACGTGGCCAGTAAGTTTGCCACCCTGACCAGGGACCTCAGGGACGGCACGTTTGTGAATTAAGTCTGACAACCACAGGTAACACCCTCGTCTAAGTCCGTATCTACGGAGGCGAGTTTTGTCGCTGTATTCTCTGACACAACTCCCCGGCACCCCGAGTATACGCAGTCAACACGTCTATAAGGTACCATTTCAATAGTATCTCCGACTTTCAATACGAACCTAAGTGGAGGACAGGTTATGCCATCAAGAGAAGAGTTGAAATCAAAGGTCTGCCGGGAGATTGACAGCAGGGGTGAAGAGATAATAGCAGTTGCCAGGACCATCATGGAGAATCCGGAGCCGGGATTCCGCGAGAAGAAGACATCACGCCTGGTTGCGGAGAAATTCAGCGAGCTTGGCATCACATACCGTGACGGTCTCGGAATTACGGGTGTAAAGGGGATAGTACCGGGCGGCAGGGAAGGACCGACGGTAGCCGTCCTTGGTGAACTGGACTCGCTGATAGTCCCCGGCCATCCGAACGCCGACCCGGTAACAGGGGCCGCCCATGCCTGCGGTCACAATGCCCAGATAGGGACACTCATCGGCGTTGCCACCGGACTTATCGGTGCCGGAGTGCTGCCTTCCCTGGCAGGGCGCGTGGCTTTTATGGCAGTCCCCGCTGAAGAATACATCGAGATAGAGTTCCGTGAGGACCTGCATGCGCAGGGTAAAATCACCTTCCTTGGAGGTAAGCCGGAACTTATCAAGCTCGGTGAGTTTGACGATATTGATATGGCCATGATGGTACACACCGCATCAGGCACCAGAGGCAGGTTGATGGGTATGGGAGGAACGAGCAACGGCTGTGTCGCCAAGCAGATTAAGTTCATCGGGCGTGGCTCTCACGCCGGAGGCGCACCGCACGCCGGTATAAATGCTCTCAATGCCGCCATGATTGCCCTCTCCGCAATACATGCCCAGCGAGAGACCTTCAAGGACGTAGACACCGTCAGGGTGCACCCCATCATCACCAGGGGAGGTGAGGCGGTCAATATCGTTCCTGCCGACGTCCGCATGGAGACCTTCGTGCGTGGAAGGACTCTTGAGGCGATACAGGACGCCAGCGAAAAGGTTGACCGTGCCCTCCGCGCCGGCGCACTCGCTGTCGGGGGTAAGGTTCGCATAAAGACCCTCCCCGGCTACCTACCCATCACCAACGACCGCAACCTGAGCGCAGTCTGTCGTTCCAATGCACAGGCTCTACTCGGTAAGAGGAAGGTGGGCGTGCAGCGCCACCATGGTACAGGGTCGACTGACATGGGGGACGTGAGTTGCATCATGCCGGCCATTCACCCCTACGCCGCCGGTGCCACCGGTAACAGCCACGGTGATGACTACATGATAGAAGATTATGACCAGGCAGTCCTCAATCCTGCCAAAGTGATGGCAATGACGGTAATAGACCTTCTTGCCGATGGTGCGGTCAAAGGGAAAGAGGTGCTAGCCAGGCACAAGCCCAGTATGACCAGGCAGGAGTACCTTAACCTGCTGGAGAGCCTGCGCAAGGATGAGGAGTACCAGGGCTAGACCGGAAGCCATCCCTCAAGCAGTCGGGTTTCGCCTTAACCGGTAGTATTCAAGCACGTTCTTCAGAGCGGCGGCACCGCGTTCCAAAGTCGGAAATACAGGTATGCCGCCTTCCTGGAACCTGGGGATGGTCTCACGAGCTTCGGCCATCTCTTCCGGGTTGTAGTAGGGAAGAATAGCCATTACCGGTTTCGAGGTTTCCCCTTTCAGGTCCAGGGCTGCTTTGATATCAGCGTCACGCATCTCCGGACCGAACATGAAAGTACCCACCCGTGACTGGAGCACGATATTGTCAATATTATTATCCCTGGCTACCAGCCCCAGGATACGCGCCAGCTCCAGACGGTTCCTGCCCGCGTCGGTATCAATGGGATTACGGTAGCTGCCCCCTATCAGGCTGAAGAACGTCGCCAGTTCTTCGTAGGACTCCTCCGATAGTAAAGGCACACGGAATCCGGCCCCGGCGAAGACATCCGTGCTGGCAATGGACTGGCCACCGGCACCACCGACCAGGGCTACCCTATCGCCCAGAACGGGAGGGAGGTGGATAAGGGCTTTAAGTGTATCTATAAGCTCTTCCTGGCCGAATACCTGTATCACGCCGCATTGCCTCATGGCCGAGCCCCACACTTCCTGCGGTACTGCCAGTGAAGCCGTGTGCGAGCCAACGGCTCGTCCTCCGTCCGTTGTCCAGCCGCCTTTCCAGAGCACTACCGGTTTTCTGGCAGCTACCTCACGCAGCACAGAGAAGAATTTCCTGCCGTCTCTCACCCCTTCCAGGTACATGCCAATGACCTCAATCGACGGGTCCTGTCCGAAATAGGCCAGGTAATCACTGGCATGCAGCACAGTCCCATTACCGAAACTGACCGACTTGTTTATGTCAACACCTTCAGTGTGTGCTTCCCGGGCAAAGTACATGGCATGGCCGCCACTCTGCGAAATCAGGCCCACCGGCCCGCTGCACCCGCTGTACTGGTCACCAATCTGCCTCAGACCAATCCCCGGCGTGAATATACCACGGCAATTGGGACCGATGATATGAAAGTCCGCCTGCTCCGCCCTCTCCTTCAGCAACCGCTCCAGCCTTATCCCTTCTTCAGTGTTGGTCTCGGAAAAGCCAGCGGTAAAGAAATGGGCTGCGGCCACATCTTTCCGGATGCAGTCCTCAAGCACCTGCGGAGCCATTTTTCGCGGAAGGTTAATGATTGCCAGGTCCACCGGTTCGGGAATATCAACGATACTGGTATAATTCTCTACCCCGAGGGCTCTGATACCTTCAATGGATTCCGGATTCACCTGCACAGAATAGAGTTTGCCTGTGAAGGTGCTCTCATTATGCAGCCAGTGGAAATTGCCCCTCTTGCTGTCACCAACAATGGCCACGCAGCGGGGATTGAAGGCCTTTTCCATTTTTTCGAAATCTACTCTCAAATTCCCCCCTTGATTTACTGCCGGAGCGTTCCCGGGGCACTATGGTAGCCTTTTAAGGATGCCCGATTAATCGTTTTGTCCGGGTATTGACAATCCGTCCCTGTGGAACTACTATAGTAGTCCTGCAATGTTAATATTGCTCAGGTGAGGTCCCGGCATTTCAGCCTACCGGGACAGCACCGGGGAGGCAAGCAAGTGGCCAGTCAAGCATGCCAGATATGCGGGCGCCACAGCAAGCCTGACACCATGGAGCAGCACCACATTGTTCCTACCGAAGTGACCGCACCAACCGGTATTCCCGAATCACAAACCCTGTGGCTGTGTGCCAATTGCCACCACGAGGTACATTCCTGGTACCGCTCCAAGGTTGCCCGGACTACCTATGACCTGAACATTAAACGCTTCCGCCCGAGGTCAGACCTCGAACTGGTCCGCGAGTACCAGGCCGTCTTCAATAATTACCTGAAATACAGGGCAGAGCAAGACCACCGCACGGTACCACGTTAACCACTGGCGGACAGGCTAGTCCTCCCTCTTGATGATGGTAGCTACTCCCTGACCACCGCCGACACAAGGAGTCGCCAGACCATACGTGCCACCCTTTATTTTAAGTGTTCTGGCGAGTGTCCCGACAAGCCTGGTGCCGGTAGCACCGAGTGGATGACCAATGGCAACCGCGCCACCATTTACATTTACCTTCTCCGGCTCAATACCCAGCTCTTTTATTGCGTTGAGAGCAACGATGGAAAAGGCCTCGTTTATCTCCCAGAAGTCGATGTCCTTGACCTCCAGGCCGGCATGCTTCAGAGCCTTACGACTGGCAGGAACAGGTCCCATCCCCATCATTGACGGGTCGACCCCGGCCCATCCCAGGGAAATGACCTGTGCCAGGGGCTTCAGATTGTACTCACCGGCCTTCTCCCTGGACATCAGAATCATGGCCGTAGCGCCGGCGTTCAATGGCGATGAGTTCCCGGCGGTTACCTGTCCATCCGGAATGTAAGCCGGATTCAGTCCGGCCAATGCTTCTATGGTAGTGGTCGCCCGGATGGCAACATCGTGGTCGATGACCTGCTTGGTGCCATCTGCCAGTGTTACCTCCACCGGCATTATCTCACCCTTGAAGAAGCCCTCCTCCAGTGCCCTGGCCGCCCTCTGGTGGCTTCGCAGTGCCCAATTGTCCATATCTTCACGGGTAAAATCAGTATGCTTCAGCAGCTTCTCCGCGGTGAGTCCCATGTTCATCGCGGTCATCAGTTCGTACTTCTGGAATCGGGGGTCCATGAACAGCTTTTCGTTGGGCTTGATAGGTGAAAGGTTGGGGTCGCCGCCGCCGGGACCGCCCATCGGAACATGCGTCATATGCTCGATTCCACACGAGATGACGATGTCTGAATACCCCAGTGCTATCTCCATCGCCGCAGTGTGCACGGTCGACATCGAGGAGCCGCACTGACGGTCGATATGTGAAGCCGCCACGCTGAATGGTAGCTCGGCGAGGAAGGCAATATTCCTTCCCCCGAACATCATCTGCTCACCCCAGGGCTGGGCAGTACCGGCAAGGAGTTCATCAATGTCATCCGGCTTGATACCGGTACGCTTGATAAGCTCTTTTATCAGTTCCGCAGCGACATCATCCATACGGACGCTATTGAAAACGTCCCGCTCCGGTTCCCTTGGTCTTGACCTTGAAAATGACGACCGCAGGTAGTCAGCTATTACGACATCTCTTCCTTCCATTGTTCCTGAACCTCCTTATACCTGAGCGTATTTTGCTGCTCTTTGTAGTGCATGCAGACATATCCTATCGCATACTAATTCTCCGGTCAACCTGTTGTAATCGTTCGGTACATTGGTGATAATCCAGTACAGCCGATGCTGGTTGACACCGGAGAGAGTCTGTGCGGTTGTATATGACTCCTCACTCTGTTGTGTTACCCTTCTGTTCGAACAAGATAATCTTTCTCATACGCACAAATACTCATTCAGGCTCATTCAATCTCACTCAGCTAATATACTGCCGTTATCAAGACTTCTCACATAGGCGGGTATTAAAACTACCGACCTGAGTCGCCGTAAACGGTTGTCAACACTGTGCCCACTATGCAGAACCCTGTCTGAACCGTTTTGACAGTCCAGCACAATACTGGTATAGTCTAACAGACCTTGGCAAAGCCAGCGGGCACAGGTCCCACTCGGCGGCGACAACATGTTCACGGGAGATAAGGTCCAGTTAACTGGTATGGAGGGTAACAACTGAATAGACTGAGCACAATCCCTCTTATTCCTCTGCTTGCTTGAATTGTCGCCCATTCGCAATCCCCGTGACCGCAAACTATCGCTCCCCATCTTACCCATCATTCGCTTTTCATTACTGTTGATTAAGGCCATTGGAGAGGAAATGTCTGCCAATAATACAATCATCTCATGTAAGAACCTGTGGAAGATATTCGGGCCGAATGCAGATACTGTGATTGATGAGATATCCAACAACGGCATGACCAAGCAGGAGCTGCTGGAGCGGACCGGCCACGTGATAGCCGTCAAGGACGTGTCCTTTGACGTGCACGATAGCGAGATATTCGTGGTCATGGGTCTCTCCGGAAGCGGAAAGTCGACACTTATCCGCTGCATGAACCGGCTCATAGACCCCACCAGGGGCAATATCTACATCGATGGTGCTGACATATCCGAGATGAGTAAGGACGAGCTCAGGGAGATGCGGCGGACCAAGATGAACATGGTCTTCCAGTACTTCGGGCTGCTCCCCCACCGCTCGGTACACGATAATGTTGGTTTCGGTCTGGAGATACGGGGCGAACACGGACACACCAAGGAGGAGAAGGTTGCCGCGGCATTGGAGCAGGTGGGGCTGAAAGGCTGGGAGAAGAGCCATATCCATGAACTCAGCGGCGGCATGCAGCAGCGCGTGGGACTGGCGCGTGCCCTTGCCGGGGGTGCGAGCATACTCCTCATGGACGAGCCATTCAGCGCCCTTGACCCCCTCATCCGGCGTCAGATGCAGGACGAGTTCATCAACCTCCGCTCCGAGGTCCAACAGACGGTGGTCTTCATAACGCACGACCTTATGGAAGCGCTCCGGCTCGGTGACCGTGTCGCCATCATGAAAGACGGCGAAATAGTCCAGATTGGCACCCCACAGCAGATAGTCAGTGACCCGGCCGACGAGTACGTCAGTGAGTTTGTCAGGGACGTTCCCCGCGGACAGGTAATAGCAGTGAGAAGCGTCATGGAACGGCCTGCGGTAGTGATTACCATAGAACGAGGTCTTGAAGAAACGCTGGCTGCACTAAAGGAGCAGGATACTACTGCCGGCTTCATTGTCGACGAATTCCGCAAGTATATCGGTACGGTCACTACGTCTGACGTGGAGGCTGCCATCGAAAGCGGTGCCACGCAGGTCAGCGAGCTAGTCAATCTCGACTCTCCGAGCTGTCCTCTAACTACCACACTCGACGAATGCCTGCAACTGGTAGCAGAGCATGACACCCCGCTGGCAGTGGTCAGCACCAGGGGTCATCTAATCGGCATCGCTACCAAAACTGCCCTCATCCAAGCCATGAAAACGGATGCAGGGAACGGGAACGGTAACGGGCACTGACCATGCCAATAACCCAGGCTTGTCTTTGCTGCGTGACGTGAACTAACCCAACTTCCGCACTTTGAAGTAGCAAATATTATTCAAGAATTTTTCTAGGCTCAAACGGCAGAGAGTTGTGGTGGTCGCCAAATGTCGATGCTGGCTGAAAGCCGATGTAGTGCCAAAAACGGGTTCTGGAAAAGCCGCTATAATCTGGTCATGTACCTGAAGCGATGCGGGCAGACCAGGCTCAAGCGTGATGGCGTCTACTGGCAGCTGGTCGAGTCCTAC
>JADHXC010000002.1 GCA_016783135.1 Dehalococcoidales bacterium
GATGCTGGTGCCGGAACCGGTAATTCCGGCGCTGAACACGCGCTTCATCGGCGTAACCACGGCCGAGGGTAACTGGTCGGAGAAGTGCCGCGCTTGCGGCAATTGCCTGCTGGCCGACTACGGAGGTATCTGCCCGATAACGATGTGCGCCAAGAGCCTTGTCAACGGTCCCTGTGGTGGCTATAAGGATGGTAAGTGCGAGACGAGCAATGAGCGGGATTGTGCCTGGATAATGATTTACGAGCGCCTGAAGAAGATGGGTCGGCTGGACAGCATGCGCGAGATATCGGACCTCAAGGACTACAGTGCCCAGAGCCATCCGGCACGGTATGTGAACGAAGCCTATACCAAGGCCGAAATAACCGAGCCCCAGGACTAGTGAAGCCCCGGGGACCACCATGCGGGAAGGTCAACCGCGGGCTACGCGGCCATCAGGAGGGCGTTTTTCCATCAGGGCATCCCTGACCTTGGCCTCTGCCTCCGGGTCCACCGCTCTTACCGCGTCCAGGGCTCCTCTGATTGCCTCTACCAGAGCTTCTTCTTCAGACACGTCCAGTCGCCTGGCAACCGCCTTGGCAGCCTCGATGACATTACGGGCAGTGTCGGTGACACTGGTGCCTGTCTCGTGCGACCCCTGCATGAGACCGAAACCTATTCCGTACAGGGAATCATCGGCATCCACCTTGGCTTCATCAAGAGCTTCGGCAATGCCCGCTGCCGCCGACGGCACGACTCTCTTCTCGTCCAGGGCCTCCTCGCTCACCGCACTGATAACGCCGCGCGCGGCCTGGCGGGCGATCTCGATGCCATGAGCCGAAACCTCTCTGCCATTCAGTAAACGAGCCATCCGTTTCTCCAGTGACCTGGCAACCCCTGCAGTCACTCTCCTGCTTCGTGCTCCAACCAGTGTGGCCGCCTTGACCGCATCCGCCAGTTGGTAGGCGGTTACCCCAATGGCGACGTCGATGCCCGGGATACGCCTGAGGGACCCGAGAGATAGCTTAGTGACCAGGTTGAGACCGGGGACAGAGCTCACCGTCTGTGAGAGGGTTCCTGAGTGGTCCATAATCACCTGCAACACAACATTCCGATCTACCTCTCCACCTTCACGGAGGTCTCTCAGAAAGGACAGGGTAATCAGGCCCAGGATAAAAGCCAGGATGAAGAGAAAGTCAAATCCTGTCAGGCTAACCACTCCCAGTTGCATCGTCTGGCTCGGGTCTGCCCAGGTGAAGTCCAGGGCAAGTTGGCGCACACTGAAAAAATCCGCGAATAACCCGCCGAGGAGCGGTCCTGCGGCCGCTCCCAGGCTTGACGCCAGAGAAGACGCCGTCAGGTATGACGTGGTCTGCTCTCCGGGAGCCAGTTTCAGACTTATCGTGCCCACCGTGAGGTTCAGTCCAGCCACGGCAATGCCGCCAAAGATGTGCAGGATGATAAGAAGCGGAATCGTTCCGGCGTACCTTTCCGGCATGGTGGTGAAAGTCCACCCCAATATCACCAGCAGGTACAGTGAAGCGCACAGGGAGAGAACTGACTTGGTGCCGAAGCGGTCTACAAGTGGTCCCCAGACACGAAGAAAGATTATGTGGAATACCTGGCTGAGCACGGTGAAGAGCATCACCGACGCCAGCGGTATTTCCAGTCGTTTGAGCATGTACACCGCGAAGAATGGGCCGGCCAGGCTTGTGGCGAAGCTCCAGAAGAGGAGGAATTTCATCAAGTGCCTGAAGTTAGTGTTCTTCAGAGGGATGGACAGCGCATTCCATAGTGTTGGTTTGGGTCCCGTAGGTGGCTGCATCAAGGGCTCCGGTATCAGGGACATGAACACTACGCTTGAGAGCCCGAATAGCGTAGCTGCGAACAGGAAGGCAAGGGTATAGCCGTGGATCATATCTTCCGGAGAAGACAGTCCCCGCCAGTAGTCTATGAAGAAGGCGGCACCTAGCCCGAACGTAACCGTCACAACATTGATGAACATCATACGGCGTGAGAAGTAGCGTCCGAGGGCCTGTTGTGGGACCAGGTCCCTCGTCCAGGGGTTAAGACTGCAGCTCATTACGGCAGCGAAGGTACTACGGGTGAACATCAGTCCCAGGAGCACAGATACCGCGGCACCGCTGGGTACGCCGATGAATATGGGGATGAGGGCTATCGGGAACCATAGCGCCTGGGTCACCAACTTGGCCACCAGGGCAATCAGCTTACGCCGCCTGAGCTTCTCCACTAGCAGGATGGCGGGTATCTGAAGCGGCTGTGTCATTGACGGGATGGCGGCCAGGATACCGATCTGGAAGGTATTCGCTCCCAGCGCCAGGGCGAAGGCTGCCATCAGCCCGCTTGTCGTGATACTGAAGACGCCCATGGTGGCCATCCCCTCCCACGTCATCATACGCAGTCCACGGGCTACTTCCGCATCCGAGAGGGTTGGTCTGGGCTCAAGAAACCGTGGTAGTCTCATACCTTAATACCGGTCAAGATTGTACCATCGGTCTTCCCTCATCCGCATATCTTGGTCGAAGCCTGGAGGAGACGAGCAAGCGGTCTGCTCTGTGGTTTTCGGATGGCACTAAAAAATATTACCATACTGGCAGGTATGTCTGCCAGCGTGTTGGCGGTGGACGCGGTGTGCTGCCTCCGATGGAATCCTGATGCCAGAGGATGACTTCACGGTTGATAGTCTGTAATAGGGGTAGATGAGCACCCGTGTGGCCAGCGGCAGTTGAAGTGGCGCGCATGGCCGGGGACACGAGCCTTCCTTGGGCTACGGGAGCAGTCAGCAGCCCTGTGTTCACTTCTCCAGGAGGGTGGTCAAGCCAAATTGGCGAATCCAGCGTTTTCGTGGATGGGGCAATCATCGGGGCAGGTCAGAACACCTCAGAACTCCGTGAATCGATAGCCTATCCCACGTTCACCCAGGATGTATTTCGGGTGTTTGGAGTCTTCCTCCAGCTTCTTCCGGAGATAAGTAATGTACAGCCAGAGATACTGGTCTTCGTCCCGATACTCATACCCCCACACCCTTCTCAGAAGGGTCTCGTGGGTGAGAACACGCCCAGCATTGCTGACGAGGTGGTATAGAAGACGGTACTCGGTAGGCCTGAGCCGGATTTCCTTTCCTCTGACCAATGCTCTGCGGCGGGCAAAGTCAATAGTCAGGTCGTCATCTATGCGTATTTCAGTCTTTGGGGCCGCCGTTGGCGTCTCGGCCCGGCGAAGCGCCGCCCTGACCCGCGAGACAAGCTCCCTGGGGCTGAAGGGCTTGGTGATGTAGTCATCGGCTCCCAGGTCAAGTCCCTTCACCCTGTCTGTCTCTTCACCCTTCACCGTCAGCATAATCACTGGTATGCTTGAGATTTCGCGAATCGCTTTCAATGTCTCAAAGCCATCCATCTCCGGCATCATAACATCCAGGATAACCAGGTCTGGCAACTCTGCGGCGACCTTCTTGAGGGCTTCAGAGCCATTGGAGGCGACAGATACCTGGAATCCCTCGACCTCCAGATTCATGCTGACTGCCTCTAGTATGCGAGGCTCGTCATCCGCTACCAGAATGGTCTTGCTCTGTACCATCTTGGGCTCCCACATTCCAGGTGTATCAGTCACAACCTCGCCGATGCTATTCCTCACCGGCTACGGGCAGTGTGAAGCTAAAGCATGCGCCTTTGCCGGGCCCGCTATGCGCCCAGATCCTGCCGCCGTGTCCCTCGACGGTAGCTTTGCAGATGTGCAAGCCCAGCCCAATGCCTTGGGTACTCCTCACCCGTGCATCATCAGCTCTATAGAACCGATTGAAGATAAGCTCCCACTCCTGGGGCGCTATGCCAATCCCCTCATCAGTAACGGTTATCAGGACCTCATCCCCCGAGATGTCTCCTCTGACAATTATCCTACCGCCCTCCGGTGAGAACTTGACAGCGTTCTCCAGAAGGTTTGTCAGCACATCCCCGATCTTCTCCGGGTCCGCGTAGACGGGGGGGAAATCCGTCGGGAAATCAATTTCCACCTGATGCGTTTCAGACGGACCGGTCAACCTCTCCGCTACTCTGTGTACTTCCTTGGGCAGGTCCAGTACCAGCCTATTCAACAGTATTGTGTCGCTATCAATCCGCGACGAATACAGTAGTCTGCTCACCAGCACACTCAGCCGGTCACTCTCTTCCTCTATAGCGTGTAGCTTGTCCTTGATGGTCTCCTCATCCCACTTGACATCGGGTCGGGCAAGGGTGCTGGCGTACGCCTTGATGATCGATATCGGTGTCTGGAGTTCGTGTGAAGTGATAGCTAAGAGAGAGGAGTTGAGAGCCTCCGCTCTGGCCAACCGCCCCATATCCCGCACGTTTACCACTACAGGGAGCGATGCCTCTCTGCCCGAAGGCGGCAGAGAGTACCTGAGAGCCACATCACGTCTTCGGTCGTCTTTGGTGGTGATGATACCGTCAAGGCTAGAGGGCCCCGTCATTTCTCCCAGGAGCGGACACCTGGTCTGGCATAGGTTGGCTCCCTGGTCATCCTCCAGCCCGAGTACCTCGAAGCAGCGCTTGCCAATGACCTCATCCCTGCTCCAGCCAGTGAGGCTTTCCAGGGCCGTGTTGAAAGCAAGTATACGGCGCTCTGAATCAATGGCCAGAATCCCATCCGCGCTGCCTTCCAGAATCAACTCGGCGCGTGCAGCAACTTCAACGGAATCCGATGGCTGCCCCCGATCGCCATTCTGCATGCCGGTGCCCACTGGCTTCAGAGGCTTGGCCGCTCCTCTCGATCTCCGGACTCCGCTTCTCTTCGCCATGACATTTCCCATACCAAATTCCAAGGAAAATCCAAGGGTTTTCTTGGTAAAACCCAAGTGTTTTCTAGCGCCATTGTAACACAGGTGGGCATAGACTAGGTACTAAGGGGATGGCCCCTGACTAGAACAGAGGAGGGAACAGCAATGATTGGCCTTCTTGGATTACTACGAAGCAGAGTAGCCGGCTGGCCCAAGGGGCTGGCGAAACGTAACGGTCACCGACCCTTGCCTGAAAAGGTGCAAGCCTACCTGATGAAGGAGTTCCGGCTACTGCCAACAGACATGGAGAATCTCCGGTATGTGGCGCGCACGGAGTCAATCGGCTCAAAGGACATGTATATTCGCGTCTTCGATGTCACCAAGGTACGGGACAAGGGCGTGACTGTCAAGAAGTACGGTGACCTGGAAAGGCATTCCGAACTGGTGCTGTTCTACGGTCGGATGGGCAAGAGTGGCGTGTCTTACCTCAAGAGGGAGTATCGAACAATCGCCGGCGGAACGAGAACCAGGTGAGGATAGTCTGCAGGGCTAGCGCCAACCATACGCAGTCAGCGCCGCGACGAAGGAGCAGATAAATGAAGCCCATCAGCGGGGGGGGCGGCGGCATCGATGGCCCTCTGTTAGCCTCCCAGGGGCCCCGGCAGTACGCACTCTGTGTCAAGGTGCTGGACCGAATGGACGGTAGCTGCCCTTCGGCACTCGGCATTGACCTGGCGAGCATGAAGTCAGACGAGGTTTTCAAGTGGCTTCTGGCGTCCATACTCCTCGGTACAGGAGGTCGCGAAGCGGTTGCCTTCAGAGCTTACAGGGGCCTGGAGAAGGCAGGTCTGACCTCTCCAGGCAGGCTGCTGACAACCAACTGGCAGTCCCTGGTGGATATCCTGGATCAGAGCGGATACATAAGACACAATTTCAAGATTGCCATAGGCTTGCCGGGAGTAGCAGCGACTCTGAACAGCGACTACGAGGGGGACCTGAATCGTCTGCACTTCTTTGCCAGGGACGAACGAGACCTGGAGAGAAGGCTTCAGGGGTTGGGAAAGGCCATGAGACCAGCTACGGTCACTTTGTTCCTGAGAGGATTGAGAGAACTCTGGGAGAAGGCAAACCCGCCCCTGGCACGGGAGGCCTTAATCGCGTCGCAAGGACTGCGGCTACTGGATGCAACGAGCACGACCGTCGCTCTGGAAGAGCTGAGGATACTGTGGGACGAGAACGGAGAAGACCAATCCAGGTTTTCCGATGTGGAGGCCGCCCTCATGAGGCTAGGCAGGGGCTACTGTCGGACACGAAGGTGTCACATGTGTCCGGTGAAAGAAGAGTGCCGGAATGGTGCTTAGAGCACGGGGACAAATGCTGATGGACCATTTCATCATCAGGGAGAGATGCCCGATTGGTTTGAGAGTCTGCTCCCTCTGCTACTGGAGAAGGGGAGGGAACTGCATGTTTCCAGCCGGAGGTTATGGCGGCGGAGTACGAAGGGAGGAGGAGCTGTCCGCCCCGGGCAGATGCCGAGATCAAGCCGACAATGCAGACCGTTCCCGTTGCCAGACGGACGCTGATGCAGATACGATGTACAGTCTGAGGAGACAGGACGGATGAGAGAGTAGCCTGAGAAACGATACTGTCCCAGGTGTGGTGGTTCTCTGCTCCGACCAGGATGCCTACGGCTGGCGTCAGTGGTGTCTGCAATGCGGATACTCCCGTGACCTGGCGACGAATGGTGATAAATCGATTCAGGCCAGGTAACAAAGCCAGAGCGGACAACGACGACCGGCGCAGGGCGCCAAAAAGTCCATGCTCGAACCGGCGAGTACCCAGCCTCAATGAGACGACGGCACCCTATTTCGCACTGGGGCGAGTCAATCGAACGGCCCGCACTGATAGAACAAGGAGGTCGGCATGACCAATCGGGATAAGGGGAAGATGAGGCTAAGACAGGAAGCAAGAGCAGCAAAAGGGCAGTTTCAGCGAGAGCAGTCTCGGCAAGGGCGAGCTCAGCAAGAGCTGCCTCAACAGGGACGACCTCAGCAAGAGCTGCCTCAACAGGGGCGACCTCAGCAGGGGCGACCTCAACAGGGACGACCTCAGCAAGGACAGTCCCAGCGAAGTCGTTCCCTGAACAACCAGCACAGGAAGCCTACGGCCGAAAGCCTGGCAGGCGATAGGGTCTCGAGGTCAAGGCCGTTTCCAGTGGAACCGGACAGACTGACCAGGCACGTACGTACGCCGGTTCGGTGACAACCCCGACAGCATAAGAGACAGCCCGAATTCTAATGAACGTCTTAGGGTTTTCTATTCAAGCCCCAGTGGTTCTCCAAGGTTACTAGCAGAGCGCTTCTTGTAGACTGTACTTAGGCCGCAGTGCACTGGGCGAAGCGCGGGGTATATGAACAGACCCGCAACGTTGCACAGGAGCCCGGAATGCCCCGCCCAACTGGATTCTCATAGGAGGAACTGCGTTGACGATAACCGGCCAGAAAGTAGCCCTGTTCACCAGATATCAGGCGAACCCTATCCTGACAGCTAAGGGTTGGCCATATCCTGCCAATTCGGTCTTCAACGCCGGAGCCACGCGTCTGGAAGATGGTACGACTCTGCTGCTGTGCCGGGTGGAGGACCTGCGTGGGCATTCGCATTTCTGTGCCGCGAGATCGGATAACGGGATCGACAACTGGAGGATAGATGCCGCTCCCATGCTGGTGCCGGAGCCTGCTCGATACCCCGAAGAGATATGGGGGATTGAAGACCCGAGGATAGTTTTCCTCGAAGAGCTGGAGAGGTATGCCGTGACCTATACTGCCTGGTCAAGAGGTGGTCCAGGGGTATCCCTGGCCCTCACCGCCGATTTCCGGGACTTCGAGCGACTGGGAATGGTGATGCCTCCGCACGACAAGGACGCCGCTTTCTTCCCCAGGCGACTGAACGGGCGCTGGGCCATGATACACAGACCAAGCACCCCCGGAGAGGACTCACATATCTGGATGTCCTACTCCCCTGACCTCAAGCACTGGGGGCAACATAGAATCATACTTATGGCAAGGCGTGGAGCCTGGTGGGACGCAGGAAAGATCGGCCTGTCCTGCCCACTTATCGAGACCCCGGAAGGCTGGCTGATGATATACCACGGTGTCAAACGGACGATGTCAGGTAGCCTGTATCGACAGGGGCTTGCCCTTCTCGACCTTGAGAATCCGGAGCGTTGCCTGCTGCGCGGGGAACAATGGGTCTTCGGTCCCGAGGAGCATTACGAGCTGGTCGGTGACGTGGGAGGCGTGGCCTTTCTGACCGGATATACACTTCAGGATGACGGTGACACCCTCTACCTCTACTACGGGGGGGCTGATAAGTGCGTGGCCGTAGCTACGGCAAGCGTGAGAGGCCTTGTGGACTGGATAAGGCGGTACGGCGAACCTCATGCTGCCATCGATAGCTGGTTCTAGGGACCAGGAGTAATATGACCAGGAGGGTACATTGAGAAGCGCCTACCTGGCGTCAGCGGGGATAAATGAAGTGAGAACCGGATTTACTCAGAAGAGATGTCCTAAATGTGGCGGCAATGTCTTTCTGGACAGATACCCTGATGGTTGGTATGAACAGTGCCTCCAATGTGGCCACACTTTATACCTGGAAACCATCGTTGATGCACGAGTGGAAGCTGGCAAGGGCATCCTGAGCCAGGCCAAGCGAAGAGGTACTCCTGTCAAACAGGTCTGAGTGCTGAGAGCGGACGAGATGGCAATGTGGAATCTGAGTAGCGGTACAGGATGTAGTATGATGTTCTTGTCTATCGAAGTATATACGATGGCTTGCAGGAAAGGTACTTCCGGTGCGGCCATCACATCAGGCTTTCGAGACTGGTTGAAGTGGACCGCAGGACGGGCTAAGGCGGTCTCAGGCAAGCTGGGGGAAGCGCCCCAATCAGAATGAAGAAGTCCGTAGGGGTTGATTAGGATATGACTATGATACGCTGGGAACCATTGGCATCCATTTACTTCGCTGGACCATACTGTCCCATAATGTGTGGGATAGGTGACTACACGGAGTTCTTGACCCGCAGGAGTCCGAGCGGAAGGTGGGGCGTACTCTCCTTCAATCTCATGAACTACGGCGGGCCGTTGGTACGCGACCGCGGACCGGAGCACAACGGTGTCTGGTATGGTATACCCGACCGTCACAGCTATAGCTCTGCCGTAATTCACCAAGGGCTTGATGCGCTCGCCGCAGATGAGCAGGACTCCGTTCTCTGGTTCCAACACGAGTTCGGCATCTGGCCAGATAGGTTACGGTTTGTCGATATGCTCAGGAGTCTGGACATCCCCAAGGTAGTGACATTTCATACCCTTCATTTTCAGAGCACGGAGACCCCGTTCGGCTTGCGTCAGGAGCAGTATGACTTTCTCAGTCTTCTGCTCCCTTACGTCGACGCCATTAC
Organism: Dehalococcoidales bacterium; assembly: GCA_016783135.1. Taxonomy (GTDB): domain Bacteria; phylum Chloroflexota; class Dehalococcoidia; order Dehalococcoidales; family Fen-1064; genus DUES01. The sequence goes on from JADHXC010000002.1 coordinate 9,225, forward strand.
CGTTTTCAGTCGAGGAGTTCACTATGCGGTGACTGCTGCGTTTCCTGAGTATGCAGGCAAGGTCCATGTCATCAAGCACGGTATACACTCTTATCCGGAGGTAAGCCGCCTGACCCGCCGAGAAGCCAAAGAGAAGCTGAATGACTATCTGCTCTACGAATCGGATGTTGACGTCGAAACGAAGGAGCAGTTGCACAGACAACGTGTGCTCCTTGATTCAGAGACAGTGATAATTGGCCAGACCGGTTTCCTGTCTCCCAACAAAGGTTCGGAGTTGCTTTTCGCCGTCAGAGACAGCCTGGAGCATCTCTTGCCGAGAAAAAGGATAGTAGCCATACGGATCGGAAGACCCAGAGACCAATGTCAGTGGGACTATGCCGCTCGGCTACAGAAAGCGCAGAAGGGCAAACCCGGTTTTATACTCAAACTGTTGCTTCCGGAAAGCATTTTGCCACTGGCTCAGCGTGCTTTCGATGTCAACTTCAACTGGCCCCTCGAATGTACCCAGAGTGGTGTTCTGGCCCACGCATTGGGCGCCGGAGCGGTGGTGGCTGCACGTGACTTGGAGGGTGTCGGGGAGACCCTGAAGGATGCAGGAGGCGTCGTTGATAACAGCCTCAGACGGCTGATGATGAAGATGAGGAATCTCATACTCAACCCGGAGCTTTCCGAAGGAATAGCGGCACGGGCACTGAGCTATGCCGCAGAGTTCTCGTGGGAGAACCAGGTCCGGCGGCACTACGATTTGGCTGAGCACATTGTAGGTCCGGCGCCGGCTGGTCTGGTGTCGCACCTACCCCTGACGGCTGGCATCTCCTCTGCTACCCCCGCGGAGAATTGGACTCAGCTGCGTGTTGATAGCAGTCGTAGCCGAATACCGTTGCCGATTGATCTGGACCCGTGGTGAAGACGTTAGGCACTGCCGCCATTGAAGATGCCGAGAAGCGCTTTGCAGAGTTCATGCGAGAACCCTTGCTGCAGGCGCAGGGAATCGGGGAAGCTGATATTGTCGTGGGTATCCCCTTTTCTGGCGACGCCGACGGCGTAGGGTCAGTCGTAGAGACAATCATCGAAGGACTGGAGAAGTTCTTTCCGAATCAGAAACGCGTCATTGTGGCGGTCGGTTCTCCTGCTGGTCACGAAGCTCTTAATACTATTCATAACATCCCGGAGAGCGGCACTATCCCAAGAATAGCCTTCCTTCTGGACGATGAGCGACTGGTGAGCAGGGATTGGAGCCTTCGGGCAATAGTTGCAGTAACCCGGGTCTTGGGAGCTCACCTGGCTATCCTGGAAGGTGGTCTGAAAAGCCGGACCAGGAATGGAGACATAGAAGGACTGGCACCGGACTGGGTCAGCCGTCTTCTGGAACCTATCACAAGCTGGGACATGGACCTGGTGGCCCCCCGTTTCAACCGCCACTACTTTGAATGCCCACTCTCCACGCACCTTGTCACACCCCTGGCGACCGCTATCTACAACAGTCCCATTCATGATCTGCCCGGCGGGCAATGGGGGGTCTCCTATGGCCTCCTGCGAACCTATCCCAGGAATGATCGCTTGCCGAAGGAAACCGACAGGGGTGGGCAAAGCGTAGAGGACTGGCTCGTCGCTGCTGCACTAAGCGGCAACGCCAGAACCTGCGAGGCCAATCTGGGGGTGAAGCTCTACAGTCCGTCAGCGATCGAGACAGCACTGCTGGTGCGGCAGGTGGCCGGAGTCATGTTTGACCGAATTGCGGCGGACAGCGAAGTGTGGCGAGGACGTCACAAGGTTGGCGAAATGGGCCCTACGCAACCCATATCCAGTTTCGGCCCCAGGAAGCATCACCAACCGGACCCAGCACAGATAAACGCTGCTTCGCTGGTCACCAACTATCAGCGCGGTTTCAACAGATTCCATCTGCTGTACAAGAAGGTTATGTCCGGGGACACGTATCAGCAGTTGCAAAGACTGGCAGAGACAGAGCCAAGGCAGTTTCATTTTCCCAGCCAGTTGTACGTGAGCACCGTCTATCATCTGCTGTTGACCTACGCTTTCAGCAAGGAATCTGCCAGGGGTGACCTGCGTGATTCCTTCATTCCTCTGTTTGAGGGGTACGTAAGTAGCTTCGCCCAGCGGCTGAACGCCTTCAAGACCAGAGTAGAATCGGCTCTACCCGGCGAAGCCGAACGCCTGACATCGCTCGAAGCCTGGCAGGAGATCGAGGAGGTCACAGATGAATTCATCCAGCAGAGGCCAGAATTCCTCGCTGCCTGGGAGAAAAGCTACGAAGCAGCCCTCCCGCCTGTGCCCAAGGTGACCTACCGAGAGTTCATTCCCGGTGTGCCACTCATCGTGCCGCTTGAGCTAGCCGGTCCGAAAGGGAAGCTGGTCACCGCCAACGGTATCTATGACTCTCTCTTCCGGAGATACAGGCAGCAGTTTGAGGAATTCGTCTACGGCAGGCTGAAGGTTGACGCCAACGCTAGCTCCGGGGAAACAGGAGGGCAGGTCGAGGGGTTCATGAGGCGGGTAGAGGAACATCTGAGCGTTGCTCTCTTGCCCGGAGACGTCCATAGCGTGGAAGGGACCCGAAGCGTAGCGAGCGAGATCTTCCGCAGTCTTCCTCAGAGTCCTGGCTTTGCCCTGAGTCCGGAAATGACTTCGTGGTTATTACGACGCCACCCTCCTTCCTATCTGCTGACCAAGCTTGGCTACCACAATCTGAATGACTTGCTCCTCGAGGAGGAACCCAACGATGTTCTTGCTCTGGCTGGTTGGTCTGAAGGACGCGAATACAGGCAGCAACTGTGGGCATCTATCCGAGAGGAACTGCGCCCGGAGCATTTCGGAGTATGTGAGCTCAGCCCCCTGGTGGTGAAGCACGAGGAATACCCGTCACTGATTGAGACGAGGGAGTCCTCTGCCCTGGACAAGATGACCGGAAGAGTAGTGGTGAGCACCCTTCCCAAAGATATGGGCGGACAGTTCCCAAAGCTGCGGTACCTCACAACCATTGGCAAGAACATCATTGAAGCGGAAACGTTCGGCAGGGTATGGCGGAGGTTCGCTGAAGAAGAGAAGGACTTTGGTGACAGCGTCATAAACTCATTGGTGGGCCATTGGGGAAGAGCACCACTCTCGGCCCACAACATCTTCGAGAACGGGCATCAACGGGTGCTGGTCGAGCGATTGAGGGTCATTGCCCGACAGATATTCCTGGAAGCCGGTGAGGACCCATCTCGCCAGGCCCTAGTTGCACTTCTCAACGACGTGATTGATTCTTATCATTTGGCCTTCACACTTCCTGACGGCGGTTTCATCCCGTGCTCTGCCTGGACGTGGGCGAGCTATAGTTTCAGGGGCGGAACAGGAGTGCCCACACCGCTCTCCCTTTTCGTGGAGCGTGATTGGTACTCGCGTGAGTTTTTGACCGAGTATTACCGGGCGATAGGAGGCACAGGAGAGTCAATTGATGACAAGATAATAGAGCTCATGGGGCAGGGTAGAGAATCGGAGGATTTGGTGCCGATTCTCCTCGGGCCAGTGGAACAGGCGGAGGACTTCGTGCCACGGCCCACTGTCAACAGTCAGCAACCGCAGGCAGGGTCCCTGGTTCGTTTCCCCCACAACCCGGTTCTCACCGCCATCAAGGAGCACCCCTGGGAATCAAAGTATATATTGAATCCCGGCGCGATAAGGATAGACGGCAAGGTGTATCTTGTGTACCGCGCTGTCGGGGAAGACGGTATCTCCAGACTCGGTCTGGCCGCGAGCGAAGATGGGTTCAGCTTCAACGAGAGGCTGGCAGAGCCAATCTTCGAGCCACGGGGCACAAGCGAGAAGAGAGGTTGCGAGGACCCGCGCCTGACACGTATTGGCGAGCGTATCTACATGGCCTATATCGCCTACGACGGGTTCATTGCCCAGATCGCCCTGGCTTCGATCGCGACTGACGATTTTGTCAGCTATCGGTGGAAGGCCTGGCGAAGGCACGGCCTCGTCTTCCCCGGATTCACCGACAAGAACGGTGCTCTGTTCCCGGAACAGTCTGACGGCAAGTTCGCCATGCTCCATCGGGTTGACCCTCATATTTGGATAACATTTTCTTCTCATTTGCGTTGTCCCTGGCCCAGAAAGGAGCACAGGATACTGGCAGGGTCAGGTTCCGGCATGATGTGGGATGGGAATAAGGTCGGTACTGGCGCTCCGCCACTCAAGACGAAGTACGGTTGGCTGCTCATCACTCACGGTGTTGACCACAGCCACGTATATCGACTGGGAGTGATGCTGCTTGATCTAGCTGACCCGACGATTGTCCTATACCGTTCACCCAACCCCATCCTCGAGCCTGTAGAACCGTGTGAAGCCGGTCAGGCTAGACAGTGCTGGATACATAACGTGGTGTATGCTTGTGGGGCGGTACCACGAGAGGGCAACAAGGAGATTCTGGACGCCGATGACGAGATACTGGTCTACTATGGGGCCGCGGACACGGCCGTTTGTGTTGCCTCAGCCAGAATAGGTGACCTTGTTCCTGTTGGCGAGCAGAATCTGGTGCCCCGGGCTTAGCCGGTTTCCCCCTGTAAGGGCCTGGGGAGTGGCAGACCACTGCATTGACAGCCGGGGGGCAGAGGAGTAGTATTCCTCCACTTACTCGGAGGCGAGAGTGCTGAGGGGGTTGGTGGCCCGACTTGCGGGTATTATCCTTCACAGGAGGTGATGAGCGTGGCAGAGAACTCAGACAGGCATGAGTTGATACCGATACGGGCAGAAGATATCAGCCCGGAGAAGATGAGCCTGGTGCAGAGGCAGAAAGCCGAACAGCTATACCAGCAACTGGGTCTGGACCCGGTGGTTGAGCAGGTGCTAAAGGAATTCCCCACTTCTCTCTCAGGCATGGACCGGGTGACTGACCGCTTCTTCGGTCCCTATGACATCAAGGGCCGAGCCGAGACAGTAGCCAAGGTCAGCGCCCTGGTCACCTACGCCGCATTGAGCACACGGCACGAACAGGAAATGGCCAGAATGGGGTCACAGGTGACATCTCTGGAAGGGGAACGCGACCAGGTAAGAACCAACTATGATAGCCTCGTCCAGAAGGTGGCCGATGTCGTCGGTGGCGACTACGATGAGCTGAAAGGCGACTACAATACGCTTGTCGAAAGGCTCGCCGAGGTGGAACACTTGAGGTCTCAGGTGGCGACCCTCGACCAGGAGAGACGGCAGTTGGCCGAACGGATAGCCGCGGTGCTGGGTGAGGACCACACTGAGCTGAAGGCCAACTACAGCAAGCTCGTGGAGAAGCTGACCGAGATGGAGAACCTCAGGGCGCAGCTAACTGCCCTGGAGAAAAACAAAGCGGAACTGGAGCAGGACTATCAGAAGCAGCTAGCCGCACTGAAGGCGGAGCACGAGAAGGAGTGCGAAGCCCTGAAGTCACAAGCAGCCGGGCTGGAAACCAGGGTCGAGGGCTTGGACTCGGAGAAGGCCGGCCTCTCAAGTGAGGTCGAGCAGCTCAAGGAGAAGCTCGAACAGTTGACCTCCAAACACGAGCAGCTTACTCAGGACCACAGACGGCTGAAGGCAGCGGCAGCCAAGGTCTCGCAGTCTATCCCGTATGATGACGTCAGGGAGAAGCTTGCCGATGAGCTCTATAGCTTCCTTCTCCAGGATTCAAAGGTGCCGGACATGGTGATTGACGGCGTGGGCAAGTTCATCGATTTCCGGAAGTACCTGGGATTGGCGGCGGAAGAGGGGGCCAAGGAAGCTGGCAAGCAGGCAGAGAGTGCGTTGCGTGATATATCGGCAGGCTGATTCTCAGCTAAGGGACAGGCACCAAGGCCTCCTGGCTCAGGTGCATCAGTTGAGTCGGATGGTAGCTGGCTAACGTCATGTTCGTCCTGAATGCTCCCCTCCAGTTCTTCCAGTATGTCCTCCAGAGTCACCAGCCCAACGACCTCACCCGTGGCATCGAGGACAGCGGCCTGATGAAGCTTCCTGACCTTGAAGTTGCGAAGCTGTGCGTCGATGGCTCTGTCTCCGGGTATGAAATAGGGTGGTCGTATCACGTTTCGCAATGAACCGCGCTTTATGCTATTGGACAACCCGACCAAGTCCTCTGCATACACAGAGCACACGATGTTCATATCGTCTCCTCGACTGATAGGCAGACGAGTGTGGCTGCTTCTCAACGTTGTGTTTACAGTCTGGCTGGCACACTGCTCAGATAAGCACCGACGCAGAGGCTCGTTGCTCAGCACACTATTTTGTCGAGGAATGCTGTGAAGTGTTAGAATTGGAGACACCGGTTAACGACCAAGAAGGGAGGTGCGATATGCCATGGAAGGCGTACTACATGAATCCTGAAGGTGTTCTTCAACGTGATCTGAACGAGGACGAGGTCAGGCACGCATTCCAGTCCAAGCAGGGTCTTCTCTGGGTTGACGTGGTCGAGACCACCGAGGCTGATGGGCAGTTCCTGGGGCAGACCTTTGGCTTCCACCACCTTGCGGTGGAGGACTGCGTCAGTGAGCGGGTACATCCTCCGAAGACAGACGACTTCGATGGCTATCTATTCACCATAGTGCACGGTATCAACCACATGACGGAGTCGGAGATAGTGGAAACGGCCGAACTGGCCGTCTTTCTCGGTCCCCACTTCGTGGTGTCCAATCACAACTCCCCGCTCTACAGTATCGAGGCGATAAGACGGCTGGTAGAAAGTGATGGCCGTCCCATGAGACGCACTGCTGACTTCCTGGCCTACACCCTCATGGATGCCCTGGTAGATAACGTCATGCCGACCATCGACAAGATGAGCGAGATTGCTGAGGAGATCGAGGAGGAGACAATCCGAAACCCCCAGCAGGCCATACTTGAAGCCATCATCAAGCTGAAACGCTCAACTCTGCGAATACACCGGGTAATGGCTCCCCAGCGAGAAGCGCTGAACCGGCTCAGTCGTGGTGACTTCCCGCTAATCAGTACCGATTCACGAATCTACTTCCGGGATGTCTACGACCATCTCGTGCGAATCGAAGACCTGAACCAGACCATTCGAGACCGGGCCGACAACGCTCTCAACACCTACCTGTCCTCACTGGCCAACCGGCAGAATGAAACGATGAGAGTCCTGTCCATAGTGGCCACCATTTTTCTGCCCCTCACGCTGGTCGCCGGAATCTACGGCATGAATTTTGACAACATGCCCGAGCTCAGGTGGTCATGGGGCTACTTTGCCGTACTGGGCTTCATGGGGGTCGTGATCGCTGCCGTGGTGTGGCGGTTATGGGCCCGGAGGTGGATAACGTGGGGCCGAAGACAGGTCCGTTGGGTGAGTCCCTTCACAGTGGAGCCCGAGAAGCTCATCTGGCATGTAGGCAAACTCACCGGATGGCCCCGCCGACACACCCCGTAGAAACCGCTGTGTGAGGATGGCGGTCCATGCCCAGGAGACTATCAGGGAAGGTGACAAAGTCGTTATCCACGGCGACCTCGACGCCTCGAGGCCATGATTTCAGATAGGGCGATGAGCGTATGCCAATAGGCTGACCTATCACGGGAGAATGACCGGACTGTCACACTGTGGAAACTGTGGGACCTGATGCAACTGACGAGGCGTTCCTCGGAGTCATTCGGCGGAGGCTTACATGGGAGCACTAGGGAGAATCGGGAGCATATTCAGGCCCAGGCCGACCCTCTCTGATGAGGACGTAGCCCGAGGGTTACGCATGATGACCCGTGAGGGCATGGCCTCGATGGGCTTCAGTAGCATTACCACCAGCGGCTTTCTGGCGGCCTTCGCTCTTGCGCTGGGTGCCAACAACCTCCAGATCGGCGTCCTGGCGGCAATCCCCTTCATTATGCAGCTTCTCCAGATACCCACGATACTGCTTGTGGAGAAGGTTCGCCGGCGGAAGGCCATAGCGACAGTCACCTGGTTCGCCGCCCAGCTCCTGTGGTTCCCCATGGCGCTTATTCCGGTTCTCATGGGCACTCCCAGCGGCGCCGCCATCTCAGCGCTGCTGGGACTAATGGCTCTGCGCGGGGCGCTTTCCGCCGTGACCAACTGCGCCTGGAACGGATGGATTCGTGACCTGGTACCACAGCACATTCTGGGACGCTTCTATTCCAGACGTCTTGCCCTGTCCACGATAGTGGCTGTGGTCTTCGGGCTTGGTGCCGCCTTCTTCGTGGACTACTGGCGAGGGCAGGCCTCGAGCGAGAGCGCCGTGCTTGGCTACACCTATGTGCTTCTCTTTGGTGCTCTCTTTCTCGGGATGGTAAGCCCCATCTTCATGTCATTCATGCCGGAGCCATTGATGCAGTCGGCAACGAGCCCCCAGCCCTCCCTGCTGAAAACGCTGGGCATACCACTTCGGGACGGGAACTTCAGAAAGCTGATGAGCTTTCTCTTCTTCTGGGGTTTCGCTTCCAACCTGGCGGTTCCGTTCTTTGCCGTCTACATGCTGCAGCGGCTTGGATTGTCTCTCACAGTGGTTATCGCACTCGGCGTACTCAGTCAGCTTTTTAACATACTGTTCCTCCGTGTGTGGGGACCCCTCGCCGACCGCTTTGGCAGTAAGGCGGTTCTGTCCTTGTGCGTCTCACTCTACCTTCTGGTTATCCTGGGATGGACGTTTACCACCATGCCGGAGCGATACTCTCTCACCATTCCTCTGCTGGTGATACTACACATCTTCGCCGGGGTGGCTGCCGCTGGAGTTACATTGACTGTGGGCACCATAGGCCTGAAGCTTGCTCCCCAGGGTCAGTCAACGCCGTATCTGGCTGGAGCATCCCTGGCATTGAGTCTGGGTGCCGGGCTGGGGCCTCTAGCTGGTGGTCTCTTCGCTGACTTCTTCCGGGTACGGGCAGTAGCCCTGGACTTCACCTGGATTGACCCTACGCAGTCTATCCGACTGGGAATCGTGAATATGACGGGCTTCGATTTCCTGTTCGCCCTGGCCTTCCTCATCGGCTTGGTCACACTCACCATTCTGGCCGCCCTCCGTGAAGAGGGCGAAGCTGGCCGGGAGGTCGTGCTGGGCGAATTGATGACACAGGCAGGCGAGACCTTCCATACCGTGAGCTCGGTACCGGGACTGCGCTTTGTCGGCAGGTTCCCCTTTGGATATCTGAGGCGCGTACCTGGCATGGACGTGGCGCTGGGAGTCACCGCCTACCAGCTTGCTGACATGGCCAGGATGGCAACCCTGGCAGCGGGGCAGGGCCGCAGGGCTACAAGCAAAGCTGCAAGGGCTGTGGAGGAGGCTCTTCTGGGGCTGGCTGCGCGAACGGGGGCGATGCCTGAACACGGCAGCGAGATAGCCAGACAGACGGCACGGGGTGTTCTTCACGGCACCAAAGGGGCAACCGTGAGAAATGCGGAACGGCTGATCCGCCCGGCGGTTGCAGGCATCGTACGGGCTCTCAGCCGCGCCCATGTGGACCCTCAGGACACTTTCCGAGGGCTTGGATACGGGCTTGTCCAGGGTGCTGCCGAGGCAGGAACAGACCTTGGCCAGACCGCCATACAGGCGGTTGACAGTGCCAGGGATGCGGCGCGAGCAGCCGGTGTTGAGGAAGAAGAGGCTGCAGCACTGGCTGCTGAAGGCGCTCTGGCAGCCGCAGAGGCGGTTGGGCCAGAAGCCGCCACCGAGGTCAGAAGGGTCCTGTGTCCTGGAACGCCATCACCAGAACAGTGATTGGAGCTGAGTCCACCTGGACGACTGTTCGCTCCTCTCAATAGCCCGACCCCAACGTAGTGGCGTCTATCCTGGAGTCCTGCCGATCAACACAGAGCAGTCGGCATACCTGGCTACTCTTTCCGCTACACTGCCCATAATGAATGACTCGATCGTGGTAAGGCCTTTGCTCCCGAGTGCGATAATGTCAGGATTGTGCGTCTCAGCGGCCTTCAAGATAGACTCGGCTGCTTCCCCTCGCATGACAATCGGTAGAGTGTCATGTCCATTCGCCTGGAATTCCTCTCTGCATTTGCGGACTATCTGCCAGGCCCGGCTCTCCTCGGCTTCCTGGAGTTGGGCCAGTAGCCGCTGGTTGGTCTGAAGGTCAAGCGTGGGCATCTTGATAAGCGCTTCAAGATGAGACTGAAGAGCCGTCACTACAATGACCTGAGTTCGCCTCGGTAGTGGCACGTTCAGGAGAAACCGAGCCACCATATCCGAATGTTCAGAGCCGTCGGTAGCAAGCAATACCCGCTTTATTGCTGTAGGCTTGTTCCTGGCCAGCAGTACGCTGGCTTTTGCATATTTCATGACCTTTTGAGCAGTACTGCCTAGACGGAACCGAGGTTGGTCAGTCTGTCCCTTAGCCCCCATTGCTATTAGTGAGGCGCGTTTCTCGTCGGCTACCTTCAGGATTGTTTCAGCAGGATTGCCCCAGCGCACCAGGCTTTCGGCCTTAAGTCTGCTGGCACTCAGTGCTTGAGTTATCTCCTGAAGCAGCTCAAGGGCCTTCTGCTGTTGGGCCTCCTTCCTGACTGAGGCGTCTCTGCCAACCTTGCTGAGAGAAACTCTGCCCAGAAAGGTATACTCGGGTACAACAGTAAGGACGGTTACTTCGGTGCCGGACCTGAACCGTAGTGCCTTGAGTATGCCCGTCGCCATTTCAGAATACGATGAACCATCAACCACAAGAAGAATCCTCATACTTAGCCCCCTTCACATTATTGCGGCGTTTCCTGGTTCTAGCCGGCGAGCCTGATTTCTATGCTGAGTACCGCTTGACCTCAAGCCGTTTCCGCCTTCAAAAAAGTGACCAGCGATGCGGCTACCGTTGCCGTTGTACCCCGAACTGGTGGTCGTAGCGCCACTGGGGTTCGGCATGTCACTGAAGTCCAGATTGTGTAGTGAGGAGGGAGTGTCGTTTGATCAGGATTGCGCGTCTCTAGGGTGCGCGCTCTGTTTCCAGACGTCTTCGCAGTGCTTTCCCAGCTACAAGGAGAGCAGCTCGCTAGAGGTGGAGTAGACCCTCGTGCCATGTGGGTCTCCGTACTCCCTGGCCAATCCGTCTGTAGGATAGTGCAATAGTACCTCAATGCCAAGTACCTCTTCATGTTCGAAGCAGCGTCAAACACGTAGCACATTCCCGATGGCTCCCTGGTCCGTCGACCTTCGATACACGAACGAGTTTTGCTGAGGGATCGGAACGAGTTAGTCAGAGACTCCTGGGCCTTTACAAGCAACTCAGCAATCAATCCAGTCTTCTGTGCAGTCAGTTGGCGAATCAAAGCTGAGAAAAGAGGTTTGTGCCTGCTCAGTCAGGCTTGGACGTCTTGGCATCGCCACTGCTACTGGCAGTCCTTGGTTGTCGCCGCCTCCTCTTCCACCCAAGAACTTCCAGGAAAGCACCAACACCAATATCCTCATGGGCATCATTGCGCATTGACAGGTCCGGGTTTATTCTGTACCGCATTCCCCGGCCAACCTTCCTCTTTCCGATGTAGCCAGCATCATCCAGGTCAGCAATAATCTTGCGGATTGCTCGCTCGGTGATGCCGATGTCCATAGACATCTCTCTTGCTGTGATGCTGGGATGCTTTGCGAGATAGCTGAGAACGAGGGCATGATTCGTCAGGAAAGCCCATTCCGGCATAATCAAAAGCCTCCGTCTAAAGTACTATCAAAACACCGCCAAAGGTACTGGAAATCCTATTGACGTGAGTCATGAAGCATGATATAGTCTTCATGAGTGGTATATCAGCACTCCATAGCCATGATACATCGTTCGGGCAACATCCCCGTGCTGTCTTATACCATATGTCGATTAACAATTGCAAGCTGACATGCCTGTCATGCCCGGTGTCATGCATAGGAGGATGGGGTGACTGTATCTGATTTACAGGTAAAAGCAGGTCTACATGCATTCCTTAACCGGTATGGTAATACCCGTGCCAAGCAGGAAGTTCTCCTGTTTTGGGCATTACATCCCAACGCCCAATTCGGTAAACTTGCCCTCCTCTCCGCAATGAAGTGTACAAGGCTGGAGGTTAAAAAAGCACTAGACGATATGGTTGAGGACAAGCTCGTCGAAATCCACTGCAATAGTGGTGTGGTCACATACTCATTAACTTCAAATGATGAGATAAGGCAAATGGTAACTCTGCTCAGAACGTTCGATTGGAGTCAGAGGCAACTCCTTTTCCGTCATGCTCATACAGTGAATTGTCTATATGGTGCCATACCGGAGCAGGGGGTATCATGATGCACCTCCCTCTTAGACCTAATGCAAACTTCAAGAAACTGCCAAAACCGATAAGTGACGAAATCAGGCGTAGATTTAGGATGCTGCCAGAGTATCTGGATACACTGCGTTGCTTTGAGTTTACGGGGACAGTAAATGGCAAGCAGGTAAAACGTATTCGTATTTTCAGTCCAATCCTGGTGAAGCAACAAAATATAACAATAACTGATCTATCAGACCTGGAGAAACACCCGAACATGCTGCTCTTTGAGGGATATATTGATAGAGAGGGCGAGACTTATGTGGCTGACCGCCGGTCACCTCCGCATATTGTTAAGAAAAATACTATAGATACCCGACTTCTGGAACAGAAAACCGAATAAGACAGGACGAAATAATATTCTTGAAGTTGCCCGTGGACTTTAGAACGGGAGAGTTAGTCAGGAGCCTGGCATAACTCTTCCTTATTTATTTACTGATAAACAGAAAGATAAATGACTACTAACCTGCGTCAGAACATCCTTAATCAAACACTAAAGAACAGTATGCTGGATGGCGCTAGCCATTCAGCTATGCTCGGATTAACCCAGAATTACGTTGTACCATTTGCCCTGGCATTCAGAGCTACTACCGCCCAAATTGGTCTGCTATCCAGCATACCCAGCCTCATTATGGCATTTTCACAACTTACGGCCCCTTTTTTAGCCAGAAGAGCCGGTAGTCGTAAAAATTTCATCTTACCAGTGGCACTGATACATGCTCTTATTTGGTTACCCATCTTGCTTATCCCCTATATATTTCCGGGAGATAAGATGTGGTGGTTGATTGGCCTCATGTCACTCAGTGCGGTATTTAACTCACTGGCAAATCCGGCCTGGGGTAGCCTGATGGCTGACCTTGTACCGGAAAACACAAGAGGGAGATATTTCGGTCAAAGAGCCAAGATATGCGGATTTGTAACGCTCGTTTTTTCTTTTGCAGCTGGTGGCCTCCTGCAATGGACCACCGGTAACCCGTTTATCGGTTTCTCCGTAATCTTTGGTAGCGCCATGCTCTTTCGTCTGATTTCATGGTACTTCCTCTCAAAAATGCATGAACCTTTGTTGAGCAAGACGGAGAAATACCACGGTAACCTCCTGAGTGCAGTGAAGAAGATGTGGCCTTCAAACCTTGGCAGATTCATAATTTATGTAGCACTGGTGAACTTTGCTACCTTACTGTGTGGCCCGTTCTTTGCCGTTTATATGCTCCGTGACCTGCAGTTCAACTACTTTACCTACGTCACTATTAATGCTACTGCTTCGATTGCTACTATCGCTTTCATGACCTTCTGGGGTAAGAGAGCCGATAGGGCCGGTAACATTAAAGTAATGAGAATCACCGCATTTCTAATCCCACTGGTACCTGTATTATGGTTGGTAAGTAAAGAGGTCTACTTCCTGATTCCTATCCAGATATTGGCAGGGTTTGCCTGGTCCGGATTTAACCTTGTTAGCAGCAACTTCCTGTATGACGTTTCTCCTCGAGAGAATAGGACGCAAAATATTGCCATATTCAATGCCATCAATGGGCTTGCCATGTGTCTGGGTGCCTTGACGGGCGGTTTCCTGGTATCACGGCTCCCACAGATTAATGGCAGCAGTCTACTTACACTTTTCTTGATATCAGGCATCCTTCGGGGACTTATCGTTCTCTCACCGCTTCGCAAAATCCATGAGGTACGTCACGTACCTAGAGTGAGTACCATTAACCTCATGTTCGGGAAACATGCCTTGCCTTGGGCCGGAATACCGAACAAACTTGAGCCAGTCCTACTTCCTATCCAATCCGTGGTGGATTATATTATACCTTCAATGGTACCGGTTCCCGTCCATAGGTCACAACAACTCGCTGGGGCAAACCGAGGTCCTCCTTTCTTTGACGATAGTTGACACCCTTAACAAAGCACCGAGGGGGGGAATGTGACTCGTAATCGCAAACACTACAATTGTCCACGTTGTGGAGGCAACCTGTTGCTTGACCAATACGAAACTAGCCGGTATCTGTACTGTCTGCAGTGCGGCTATAATACCGAGGCGAAGGCGGGAAAAGAGGTTAACTACCAAGATACCAAGAGTAGACAGAAATTCTAATGATAGTCTTAGGGTTTTCTGTTGAAATTCCAACCATTATCCAAGGCTCTGGCCCGGATGCTTCCTGTAAACTGTATGTCAGACAATCTAACCGGGCGGAGTCGAAGACAATGGTGAACGGGGATAGCTGCGCGAACCCTATCCTGACAGTTGTTGGCAGAGTATATCATAGAGAGAACCGAGGTGAAAGGCACAATGCGAATCATTGTGAAGACAACAGGAGACCGTACACTGGAGGAGGTTGAAGAAGAACCTCCGGGCAGAGCAGACGGTCCTGCACGTAGACTGTTTGCCGACACTCCCCAGGCAGACTGGGACAACTGGAAGTGGCATTTCCGCAACCGCATCACAACCGTCGACGAACTGGCCAGGTACATACCTCTATCATCCCGAGAACGAACACGCCTCAAGCTCGTAGCCAGAAAGTTCCCTCTCTCAATAACACCCTACTATCTGTCTCTCATCTGTCCGCATGACCCTGATGACCCCATCAGGAGACAGGCGGTACCCTCCATTCTGGAGGTAACCATGGGCTCGGTGGGTTCGGAAGACCCCCTGCAGGAGAAAAGGGATTCCGCGGTACCGGGTCTGGTGCACCGCTATCCAGATAGGGTACTGATGGTGCTCACGGATATCTGCCCGATGTTGTGTCGCCACTGCACCAGGAAGAGAGAGTGGCACAAAGGCGGCTGGGTACGCACCCCGGAGGAGATAGACAACATGTTGGCCTACATACGCCGGCATGAAACGGTGAGAGACGTTATCATCTCGGGTGGGGACCCGCTGACACTCTCCACCAGTCACCTTGAGTACATCATTTCCAGGCTCAGGCTAATAGAGCATGTCGAGATTATCCGGATAGGCACCAGGTTTCCCGTTGTCCTGCCTCAACGTATCGATGATGAGCTGTGCGCCATGCTGTCCCGTCATGGGCCCATATGGCTCAATACGCACTTCAATCATGAGCGCGAGATAACGCCAGAGGCGGCGGCGGCCTGCGACCGGCTTCTCAGGAGCGGGGTCCCGGTCAACAATCAGTCCGTCCTGCTGAAAGGCATAAACGACACTGTCGAGGCCCAGATGAGGCTGTGTCACGGACTGCTCAGGATAAAGGTGCGCCCCTACTATCTCTTCCAGTGTGACGAGGTGCAGGGCACGGAACACCTGCGGACGCCGGTAGAGGTTGGCGTGAAGATTATAGAAGGCATGCGTGGCCACACATCAGGGCTGGCCGTACCCACCTTTGTCATAGACCTGCCTGAGGGTGGCGGCAAGGTGCCCATGCAGCCGGACTACGTGCTGGCGCAGACAGCAAGCGAACTTACGGTGCGGAACTACGAGGGCAGGGTCATTCGCTTTCGCAACCCTGGAGCCTCTACAGAACAGGAATACCCGGAGAGGGCGGATAGTCCAGTGGCGGTACCGGTTCCCGTCATGACCACTAAGACCCGGAGACCCACTCGGCAGGGAGGAGCACGTCATGAGGATAGGGTTAGCGTACGACCTTAAGGAAACCGTGGGCCAGGCACTGAGCGGCCCTGAAGACGCCCTGGAGGAATATGACTCAGCGGAGACCGTGGAGCTCATCGCCAGAAGTCTGGAAATCCAGGGACACGGTGTCGTCATGCTCGGCGGTGGCCGGGAGTTCCTCAGGAGAATCCTTGAGGAACCGGTTGATTTCGTCTTCAATATAGCCGAGGGGAGGGGCACTTACCGAAGTCGGGAAGCCCAGGTGCCTTCCATACTGGAGATGCTTGGAGTGCCCTATTCCGGTTCCGACCCACAGTGTCTGGCCATCTGTCTGGACAAGCCACTGACCAAGACGCTGGTGGGGGCCTCCGGTGTGCGTACGCCGTGCTTCCGGGTCGTCGAGAGTGGCAGCCAACTCGGTGCAATACCCTGGAGTGAGTTCTCCTTCCCGGTCATCATCAAGCCGGCCTATGAGGGTTCCAGCAAGGGCATCCGCCTGGCTTCGCTGGCGGAGAGTCCGAAGGAGGCGGAGGGGCTGGTGCGAGAGCTCCTGGAACGATATCAGCAGCCGATGATGGTTGAAGAGTTTATCTCCGGGGAAGAGGTTACGGTGGGCGTGGTGGGCAATTCTCCTCCCGCCGTGGTCGGCGTAATGCGCGTGGTCCCCCGGCAAAAGCGCGACCATTTCGTTTACTCACTGGAGGTCAAGCGGGACTGGAAGAACCTGGTCGACTACGAATGTCCTGCTCAGGTCGGGGAAGAGGTCATTGGGGAAATCAGCTCCCTGAGTCTGAGAGCCTTCGAGACGCTGGGGTGCCGGGATTGCGCCCGGGTGGACTTCAGGGTCAGTCCCGAGGGACTGCCCTATTTCATCGAGATAAACCCTCTGCCAGGACTGGGGATCCACAGCGACCTGTATATCATGGCAACCGCAATGGGCTGGAGTCATTCGCAGTTGGTCGGTGGTATACTGAACGCGGCGTTGCGGAGGTACCCTCAGTGTGCCAGCGTGTAGCCGTAATTCACAATGCTGCGTCCCCGTCGCGCTATGACCTGCTCGGTGAGCGGCGGGCTGTCGTCGGCGTTCTGGAAGCAGTGGAGGCAGTCTCCATCGCCCTGAGTGAACTGGACTACGAGGTCGTGCAGGTCCCGCTGACACCCCCGCTTGAGGAATCCGCAGAAAGGCTGAAGTCCCTGGGCGTGGACCTGGTGTTCAATCTCTTTGAGGGCTACTCTGGTTGCCCTGAAACCGAGGCTGAAATAGCCGATGTACTGATGGCTCTCGGCGTAGCCCACACCGGCTGTCCTGCTCCGGTGCTGAGACTAGGTCTGGACAAGGCCCGGGTCAAGGAAATCCTCCTGGACAACGGTATTGACACACCCGCTTTCCAGGTGCTCGATTCACGGACGGTCTCAACCTTCCGGCTGAGATATCCCTGCATCGTCAAGCCTTACGGAGAGGATGCCAGCCACGGCATATCCCGGGAAAGCGTGGTGGACAGTTTGTCTGCACTGAAGGAGCAGGTGGCACGAGTAACCGGTTCCTATGGCGGCCGGGCGCTGGTGGAGGAGTTTATTGACGGCCGTGAATTCAATGTCACCATCCTGGGCAATTTCAATGTGTCTGTGCTGCCTGTATCCGAGATAGACTACGACTTGCCTTCCGGGGCAGCCAGAATCCTCACCTATGCCGCCAAATGGGAACCCACCACTCCGGAATATGGAGGCACGAAGGCTGTCTGTCCGGCTCGAATCACGAACGGTGACAAGGCTCGTATCGAAGAAGTGGCGCTGCACGTATTCCTCCTGCTGGGATGCCGTGGTTATGCCAGGATAGACCTGCGAGCAGACAGAAAGGGACGCATGAATGTGCTGGAGGTAAATCCAAACCCGGACATATCCCCAGGTTCGGGGGCGGTGCGCCAGGCAGAAGCGGCCGGAATGACATATGCCCAGTTCATTCGCAAGATTACGGAAATCGCCCTGGAGCGGAGCTGACAATGACATGCATCATCCGTCCGATGGGTCGTGACGACAGGGCGCCGCTCTTCGACATCCTGGATACCATCCCTGAGTTCAGTCACGATGACGTAGCCGTTGCCAGGGAGGTTATCGATAGCTACCTGCATGACCCTTCCGGGTCCGGGTATCACGTGCTTGTGGCTGAGGTTGATGGCAGTGTCGCCGGCTACATCTGCTATGGCCCGACACCGCTTACCCAGTCGACGTGGGACCTGTACTGGATGGCAACGTCGCCGGCAAGACAGGGACAGGGTATTGGCGGTAGCCTGATGGTACAGGCGGAGAGTCGGATCGCGGAATCAGGGGGCAGGCTCGCCCTGATTGAGACATCCTCACGGTCGGAATACGAGAAGACCATGCGCTTTCATCTGTATCATGGCTACGAACTGGTTGCCCGTATACCGGACTTCTACGCACCCGGAGACGATAAGATAATTCTGCAGAAGAGGCTGAGTAGTAACCACCAGGAGCGTTCATAAGGACACGAGTAAGAGAAATGGATAACTGGTGGGAATCTTTCGTACTTACCTTCATACCTTTGTTTATCGTTATCGATGCAATCGGTAATCTACCCTTCGTTATCTCTCTTACCTATGGTATGTCTCATCATGAACGGCACAGGGTGATTCATATCGCTTCTGTAACCGCGGCGCTAATCGGCCTTGCCTTTCTCTTTTTCGGCCAGTTCGTCCTCAATGTAATGGGGATTTCGGTTGGCGCCTTCGCTATCGCTGGCGGTCTCATTCTGCTGGTGTTATCAGTCAGGTATATGACTAGCGGTCGAATGGTGGAGACTGTCAAAGAGGAAATGGTGGCAGTTGTCCCGATAGGTACGCCGCTTACGGTAGGTCCGGCAACGATAACAACCCTACTGCTTCTGGTCAATCAATTCCCGCCGTATATCGTTCTAGTGTCCTTTATGGTGAATGTCTTTCTCACCTGGATTATCTTTTTGCTGAGCAATCATATTGCCAGATTCATGGGACAGGGCGGGCTCAAGGCTATTTCCAGGGTATTCAGCCTCTTGTTGACGGCTATAGCCGTCAACATGGTTATTCACGGCCTGGACTTGCTTGGTATAATAAATATAGCCGACTGAAATACCACCGGGAATAGTGTATACTAATCGCCACTATCGGCAGGAAGCGATATTCATGGAAGCTACCAATAGGAAGAGAGATAAGGCCACAATAACCATCAGGGAGATGGAGGTCGATGGCATCAGCGACGTCTATCATCCGGGTGAAGAGCTCTTCACCGGTGACGAGCTTCCTTTCCTGTACCGCATCTGGGACCCGTATAGGTTGACGAACTGTCCCAGTTAATCACGCTGTCACAGCTTGAAGCCATAAGCGAGAGGCAATTATGTTTCGTATCCGTCGGGTCTATGATGACACCACACCGGCAAACAAGGAAGCAATAACCCAGGCCCAGCAGATTCTGCGGAGCCAGTTCCCTGGCCTTTCCCGGCGGGACGTGGCCAAGCTGCCCAAACAGCTACGAAACCCGCTCAAGTACCGCTTCCGCTCGATTCTGTTCGTGGCCGAAGACCAGAAGGAGCGGGTGAAGGGGTTTGCCCTGCTGTTCCACGAGCCGGACCTGCATTTCTGCTACCTGGACTACATCTCTACTGCCGAGAGACGGATGGGTAGAGGCATCGGCGGTGCCCTCTACGAAAGGGTACGTGAAGAGTCGTTCTCATTGAATGCCATCGGCATTTTCTTTGAATGCCTGCCGGATAGTCCTAAGCTGTCACCCGACCCCGAGGTGAGGAGGCAAAATGCTGCCCGTCTGCGTTTCTACGAGCGATACGGAGCCCGCCCTATCATCAATACCGCCTACGAGACGCCGCTGAGGCCGGCGGGTGATAACCCACCCTACCTTGTCTATGATGACCTGGGACTGGACAGTGTCCTTGGTCAGGACATGGCACGTGGCGTCGTTCGGGCTATCCTGGAACGGAAGTACGGCACCGTGTGTCCGCCAGGCTATGTTGAGATGGTCGTCGAATCATTCAGGGACGACCCTGTCCAGCTCAGAAAACCCAGGTATGTAAGGAAGAAGACTCCTGCGCCGGTGAAGGCCTCGATACCGCTTGACAAGCGCATTGTCCTGATTATCAATGACCGGCATGGCATTCACCACGTTGAGGAACGGGGATACGTCGAGTCTCCGGTCAGAATAGACGCGATACTGAACGAACTGGATACCACGGAGCTGTTTGAAAGGGTGCCGCCGCGCCATTTCTCGGAGAACCGCATCAGAGCGGTCCATGCTGATGAGTTCGTTGATTACTTCAAGAAGGTGTGCGCGCGGCTGGAAGCTGGCCAGTCCATCTATCCATATGTCTTTCCGATCCGTAACGCCGCCCGGCCTCCCAGGGACCTTCCCATCAGGGCGGGGTACTACTGCATAGATACGTTCACGCCCATCAATCGCAACGCTTACCTTGCGGCGAAAAGAGCGGTGGACTGCGCTCTCACTGCGGCCAGGCTCATTCTCGAAGGGCAACGCCTTGCCTATGCCCTGGTGAGACCTCCCGGCCACCATGCCGAGCGCCGCGCGTTCGGAGGATTCTGCTACTTCAACTCGGTTGCAGCCGCGGCAGAGTACCTCAGCAGCCACGGAAAGGTGGCCATACTGGATATCGACTACCATCACGGTAACGGCCAGCAGGACATATTCTATGAGCGCCGGGATGTACTGACGGTCTCGATTCACGGGCGCCCCAGTATCGCCTATCCCTACTTCAGCGGTTTCCAGTCTGAGAAAGGCAGCGGCGCCGGCAAGGGTTACAACATGAACATCCCTTTGCCTGAGAAAATCGATGTCGAGCGTTACCGGCAGGCCCTGAGCACGGCCGTAAAAAGAATCGAGCGATTCCGGCCAGATTTTCTGGGTGTTGCCCTCGGCCTGGATACAGCAAGAGAAGACCCGACAGGCAGCTGGGACCTGATAGCCAGAGACTTCGAGGTCAACGGTAAGATGATCGGCTCGCTAAACCTGCCGACACTGGTAGTGCAGGAAGGCGGCTATGACACCAGGGTCCTGGGCATTAATGCACGCCACTTCTTCACCGGGCTCTGGACAGGTGCTTATTCACCGCAATGATTGCCTGCCCTGGAACGGAGATACTCCGGCAGGGGACTCAGCCACAGACAGAGGACAACGTCTACGCCAAGGAGTGTCAATGGCGTCAGGTTCGCTGATGGTCTTTCCCCGGGCCAATGATGGCTTATTGCACAGGACATCAGACTGTTCAATCGACAATAAAGAGGGGAGCTGAAATGCTCCCCTCTCGTTCTCTTCTGATTACTACCACTGGACAAACATCGGAATGTTTACCCTTCCATGCGTACAGACCTGCAGTGGGGGTTCATGGGTAGCGGTTGCCACTGCACAAACATGGACATTTCAGCGTGATCATGCGTATAGGCATTCAATATCTTCTTCCTTCGTATTGGATGAGAGACTTTGAACGAGCAGTGTGATGGCGGCGTTCGCATCACGGTCTAAGACGCGAGTGGTTCGATAGAATGAGCCTTTTCCAATTAGGGTCGATGACGATTGCGCCAGAACACATAGGCAATGATTGAGAAGGCGGCCGCAGCAATACCACCCACAAGGAGCCACGTGGCCAGAGATGGCATGAGACCTGGAGTAAGGTCATCAACTTGCTTCAAGGGAATGCCTACCTCAACGGAATCAGGTTGATACTTGAGTAGCATCATACGTGATGATGACTGTCCCGCAACAAGGTATCCCCAGTCAGCAGTCTGTATGACGGAAGACCCGTATTCGTTTCCATCCGCGTCAAAAGTCTGGTGCCACGTCATGTTGCCGTCTGCATCAGTCTTGATTAGCCAGACATCACTAAGCCTATCTGAGAAGGACTTTGTGTAACCAGCGACAATATATCCGCCACTAGCAGTTTGACAAACAGACGTACCAAAGTCATCGTCAGCCCCTCCGAATGTCTTACTCCATATCAGATTCCCATCATGGTCAGTTTTTATCAGCCAAAGGTCTTCTTCTCCGACTCCATAAGAAGTTGTGTAACCCGTGATGATATAGCCACTATCAGTAGTCTGTGAGACAGACTGACCAGTATCATTGGCACTTCCCCCAAATGTCTTGTTCCAGATTTCGTTGCCATTAGCATCAGTCTTAATCAACCAAACATCCCTTTTCCCGGCTCCATAAGAACTGGTACGACCAACGATTATATAACCGCCGCCAGCGGTTTGTCTGACTTCGGAGCTATAATCATAACTGTTTCCACTAAAGGTTTTATTCCAAATCTCGTTCCCGTTAACATCAGTTTTAATCAACCAAATAGCAGCACCTCCGGGTTGAATTATTTCTAACGTAATATCTTCAACGGTACCATTAACAGAAACTTCTGAAATAAACTCTTCTCTTGTGGTAATATGACCAACGATAATATAGCCGTTGTCGCTAGTCTGACAGACGGATCTACTTTCCTCTTCCTCTTCACCGCCGAATCTCTGGCTCCAGATCTCCTCGCCATCAGAGTCTGTCTTGATTAGCCAGATGTCAGCATCGCCGGTTTCGGTTCCCTGTGATTCAGTGTCAGTGCCGGCACTGTTGGAGGAGGTAGTCTGACCTTTGATGGGCACGTAGGGAGTTCCGATCTCGCCGGCGATGATGTAGCCTCCGTCTGCCGTCTGGCGGACAGAACTGCCATATTCCGAGCCATCGCCAGCGAAAGTACGACTCCAAATCTCGTGACCGTCAGCATCAGTCTTGACTAGCCAGACATCAGGATTTCCAAGAGTTGAGCCAACGAGTATATAGCCGCCGTCAGTGGTCTGGCGGACATCTGCCCCAAAGCCGTATCCGTCGGTAGTATAAATCCACTGTAGTGCTGGGGCCGACGAGACATCTTCCGAATCCAGAGAGCTGCCCTGCGCATTGTATGTGCCGCCAGTGGCATTATGAGGAACAGTGAAGGTGAAGAGCAAGGGGACCATGAGGAGAATAGGAGCTGCACGAGCAATACACTTGGTCATATCGACATCCCGATAGCTGCAACTTGGCTGGGGTCTTCCAGTCCCTGTTTCTGCAGGAGGAAATTCCAGCTGTCTGGTCAGTGGGATTATAACACGAATCATAGCACGAATTCACGGAGCAGAAGAACGGGCAATGGGAGGCGACTGTCGAGTCCTTGAATGACTGGATCAAGCAGAACACGTACATCACGTGTGGTCTGGGCGGAGCAGTAGCGCTCCTGTCCGGTGTGGACGCTGGGAGCAACGATACTCCGCAGGAGAAGAGGGTAGGCATGACGGCGAGCCGTATATGCTCCACCTGGCAGTACCTCGACCGAAAGGCGAAGCCACCACTTCACCAACATCGGAATGTTTGATTCAGTTGTACTATGACCATCCTTCAGGTAAAGGGTCTTTGAGTATCTTGCCACCGAGTGAACCACAAGCGATTTAGGAATTCTTGACCCGAGCGTACTCACCACCAAACAAGCATGGGGATGTTCACGTGGGCTAATAACCATGTTTAACAAAAAGCCAGACTGTGTGAGCCGGTAACGGTTCCCTACCATATTTTGTGATTGGTACATTAGTTCTAATTTGAGCGTAACACCTCATCGTGATAAACTAGCATACAGATTCCTAAACCGCGTGTCGTGTGTTCGAGTCACACCAGGGGTACCAGATTACGAGGCTAAAATCATGTTTAACTTGGGTCTATCTTCAGGCATTTCCCCCATCAACTCACGGCTTCCACTGTTGATAGCTGGAGCCAGTGTCCCCAGGTCAAGCACTGGGATGGATGACGGGGACAACATATAGTCTCCTCATAGCTTCTCCTGGCACAACGCCCCGCAGATGACCTACAATAGTGTTTGACTGCGTTAGGAGGTACCCACGATGACTACGGAGAGGATTAAGGTAACAGGAAACCAGGTAATCGACAAGGTCAAACAGCTCATCCGCGAGGGCAACATCAGAAGAGTACGCATCGTGCATGAGGAACGCACTATCCTGGAAATCCCACTATCAATCGGCGCTCCGGCAGCAGCGATAACCATCATGGCGGCCCCGCTTCTGGCGGCCCTGGGTGCCTTTGCCGCCCTGGTTACCGAGTGCACCATCGAGGTGGAGAAGGCCGACGGCGCGGGTAAGAACGAAGAATAGCATGTGCTCCCGCAGAGCCGCTGACAACGCAAAGGGCAGCTATATCCTCCTCATCAAGCTCCCCGAGGAAAAGACGATACCTGTGGGAAGACTCGGTCCCATCCTCTTTCGCCGCGGTCATTACGCCTATGTCGGTTCGGCGCTGAACGGACTGAAGCAGAGACTGGACCGCCACCTTCGCGCTGAGAAGAAGCTCCACTGGCACATCGACTACCTGCTTCAGAAGGCCCGTATTGATGGCATAGTCACCTGTGAGACGGATGAAAGAACGGAATGCGCCATCGCCAACGCCCTTAGTGAGCGGTTTGAATCAGTACCCGGATTCGGGTCCAGCGACTGCCGGTGCCGCAGTCACCTTTTCTTCAGCAACACCAAAATGACGAAACTAGTGATGTCAGCGGTGGAGAAGCTGGGTCTACGCCCCACCCTGGTGGACATCCGGTCTGGAGAGCGTTACCCGCCTGACTGACCGAACAGGCTTGCCTCAACCTTCCGCAACCGGTCCACACCCTTTATCTCGTGGGGGAAAAGCGGTACCTCCACGATACCGATACCGGAGTAACTGCGGTAGAGCGACTCGATATAGCCCTGCTGCTGCTCCGCCCTGGCCTTCAGGAAGTCTGAGTCCCCCACTTCTTTAATGACGTTATTGATGATAAGCTGCTCGGCGCGGAATCCGTATCTGTCCAGCTCCGCAAAGATGCCATCGAGCTGCTCCACGGCCAGCGCCTCGGGTATGGTGATAATGACAAACTTCACATCCTTACGGAGGAAGTCCATATCCGCGGCGGACAGACCCTCCCACTCCTTGATGATGTCCAGAACCGGTTTGCGTGTTTCCCGGCCCAGCTTCAGGCGGGAGTAAATCCGGGGGGCCGGTCTCAGGTGCTCCCGGAGCATGGCCGGCGTCTGGAGCAGGCCCAGGGTCTGCCCCATCGGCGCCGTATCCCAGACAATCTGCCGGTACTTACCTCCCTGGCTGAGCTCCTTGATGTAGTCGACCATGAACTCGTCGTGCAGACCGGGCAGGATGGAC
Organism: Dehalococcoidales bacterium; assembly: GCA_016783135.1. Lineage (GTDB taxonomy): Bacteria > Chloroflexota > Dehalococcoidia > Dehalococcoidales > Fen-1064 > DUES01. The sequence continues at coordinate 34,253 of JADHXC010000002.1, forward strand.
GTGACAAACTCGGTGAACTCCTCATAGCTCACGGAGACGAATGAGGAGAAGACCCCGTAGACCTCGCGACCGAACTTCCGGTCCCACATGTCCTTGACCTCGTTCCGGCCGAGCTCGGCCACGTAGAGCCTTTCCAGCACTTTGACCGGTTTCGGTCTGTCCTTCAACTCGAAGATGTGCAACAGCGATGGGGTGGGGTCGGTGGATATCGCCAGTGTGTCTCCATCAGACGTGGCGTGGTGCAGTGCGGTAGCCCCGGCACAGGTGGTCTTGCCGACGCCGCCCTTACCGGCAAACATGGTGACGCGCTTGGTTTCCGCACCAGGTGATTCACGCATCTATCTCTTGTTCCTCACGTCCTATCTCTTGAGAAAGCGCTCCATTATCTGCTTGCGCTCCTCGGTATCGAACAGGCGACACAGCAGCAGTGTCTCCCAGGTGATGGCCGCCTTGTGGTCCATGTTGACCACGTTGACGTAGGACTGCTTAGCCTTCTCCAGCGCCTCTCGTGGCTTGCCGGTGAACTTGGCTGCCAGAGCCTCGGTTTCACTCATCAACTCTTCGACCTTGACCACTTTATCGACCAGGCCGATGCGGTAGGCTTCCTGGACGTCAATCATGTCGCAGGTCAGGCCCAGGTACTTGGCCCGGCTCAGCCCGACCAGCCGCCACAAGCGGTCGATGCCCGGCGAAAGGCCCACGTTCACCTCGAGCTGTGCGAACCGGGCTGTCTCCGAGGCTATCCGGAAATCGCAGCAGACGGCAAGGTCGAAGCCACCGGCCAGCGCGTAGCCGCTGACAGCGGCGATTGTCGGCACGCGGAAGTTGTATATCTTCTCGAAGGTGACGTTGTAGCCGGAGTTCCAGAAGGTATAGGTATCCTCGGGGGCGAATTCCATCATCTCGGCAATATCCATGCCGGCGCAGAACACCTTCTCCCCACCGGTGATGATGAGGGCGGCAACCTCCGCGTCATCGCTGGCTGTATCAAGGCAGATAGCCATCTCCTTGAAGACCTGCGGGCTCAGGGGATTCCGTTTCTCCGGACGGTTCAGCGTGATTGTGGCGACGCCGTCCTTCTTGTCGTATTTCAAGCACTCCAGTTCCATAAGCTCTATTCCTCCTGAAGATATTATCCGGGGTTACTGCCTGTGGGTTACCATACTAGGCTAGCATTTCCAATAGTTGGAGTCAAAACACTCTTATAGAACATCGTCGTCCTTCTGCCCTTAACCTCACTCTGCTATAATTAGGGCATGGACAAACCGCGCCTGGTACTTTTCGACGGCAACAACCTGGTACACCGCGCCTACCATGCCATGAAAGACGCCCGACCGATGACCACCAGGAGCGGCGAAGTAGTCAGCGCCGTCTACGTATTCGCTTCGATGCTGCTCAAGGTGCTCGATGAACTGAAGCCGACTCACTTTGCGATTGCCTTCGACACCAGAGCACCGACCTTCCGGCACAAGATGTACGACCAGTACAAGGCGCACCGGCCACCCACACCGGACGAACTGGTCCGGCAGTTAGGGCGGGCACAGCAGCTTGTCGAAGCCTTCGGCATGCCCATTTTCGAGCTGGACGGCTACGAAGCAGACGACATCCTCGGCAGCCTCAGCCACCAGGCCAGCGAGCAGGGAATTGAGACCATTATCATCTCCGGTGATGCCGATACCATGCAGCTCGTGTCGCCGGATGCACGAGTCCTCTACCCCAGGCCAAGGGGCACCTTCAGCGACAGCGACCTATACGACGGAGCCGCAGTCAATGAGAAGTACGGCGTGAGACCGGAGCGGATTCCCGACCTCAAAGGGCTGATGGGGGACTCCTCGGACAACATCCCCGGCGTGCCCGGTATCGGACAGAAGACGGCGGCCAGGCTGATACAGCAATTCGGCAGCACGGAAGACATCTACCTCCATATTGACGAAGTCACACCGCCCAGAATCCAGGAGATACTGAAAGAGAACGAGGCTGCCGCCAGACAGAGCAAGGAGTTAGCCACAATAGACATCGCCACGCCGGTAACCCTCGACCTGGACGGGAGTCGCACCAGCCATTACGACCGTAACCGTGTGGTCGAGTTGTTCCGGGAGCTTGAGTTCAACACCCTCATGGGCCGACTGCCCGAGTCAGAGGGTGCCACCGGGGAAACCGGCGTGCAGGCAGGGGCGGGACCACCCCCCACGGAGAACTACCATACCGTCACCACCACCGGCGACCTCGACGCCCTGCTGAATCGCCTGTCCGAAGTCGGGTCCTTCGCCTTTGACCTGGAAACGACCGAGTTGAACGCAATGCTTGCCCGGCCGGTAGGTATCTCGGTATCAGTGGCCCCCGGCGAGGCCTACTACATACCGATAGGCCACGTTGGCTGGGGAGACGTGGAGCAACTACCGTTCGACTACGTAATCGAACGCCTGAAGCCGCTACTGGAGGATGACAGCCTGGCCAAGATTGCCCACAACGGCAAGTATGACATGACGGTGATGGCCGGGTGCGGAGTGATGGTCAGCAACCTGGCGTCGGACACCATGATAGCCGCCCATCTCCTCGGCGAGAGGTCGCTGGGTCTCAAGGCCCTCGCCTTCCAGCGGCTGGGCTTTGAGATGACGCCGATTAGCGACCTCATCGGCAAGGGGGCCAAACAGATATCCATGTCCCAGGTGGAGATTAGCCGGGCGTCCGACTACGCCTGCGCCGATGCCGACATGACCCTCCGCCTGAAAGAGTTGCTCCTGCCGGAGCTTGAACGCGAAGGGCTGTTGTCGCTCTTCACCGATGTCGAGATGCCGCTGGTGCCGGTGCTGGCACACATGGAGAGGAACGGCATCGCCCTCAACGCCAGACTGTTGACACAGATGTCCCTGGAGTTGGGCCGTCAGCTGCTTGAGCTGGAGAAAGAAATCTACAACAGTATCGGGCACCAGTTCAACATCAACTCGCCGAAGCAACTCAGCGACGTCCTCTTTGGCGAACTGCAATTACCTCACAGACGTAAGACAAAGAGTGGCTTTTTCTCCACTGAAGCTTCGGTGCTCGAGGAACTGCGCGGTGCTCACCCTATGGTAGACGATCTTCTAGAGTATCGTCACCTATTCAAGCTGAAATCGACCTACACTGATACCCTCCCCGAACTGGTCAACTCGAGGACGGGACGGGTGCACACCAGCTTTAGCCAAACACAAACAGCCACTGGTCGGCTCTCGTCCAGTGACCCCAACCTGCAAAACATCGCTGTACGAGACGAACTGGGCAACAGAATACGGCAGGCTTTTATTGCGTCGGAGGGGTTTTACCTTCTCCGGGCCGACTACTCGCAGATTGACCTCCGGGCACTGGCACACCTGTCACAGGACGAACACCTGCTCACTGCTTTCCGGCACAACGAAGACATCCACGCCGCCACCGCAGCCCAACTCTTCGGCGTCGGTCCCATCGAGGTGACGCCGGACATGCGCCGGCTGGCCAAGACGGTCAACTTCGGCGTCATCTACGGCATGAGTGAGTACGGGCTGCAGCAGGCGACCGAGCTATCCCGGGAAGAGGCCGCCGGGTTCATCAGCGCCTACTTCGAAAAGTACCCCGGCGTGAAGCAGTACCTCGAGGCCACCAAGCAGCAGGCCAGGGACACAGGCTACGTGGAAACCTTCCTGCACCGGAAACGCACCATCCCGGAAATCAACTCCACCAACCGGCAGGTCAGGGAAGCCGCAGAGCGCATGGCGATTAACATGCCGGTGCAGGGGACATCCGCCGATATCATCAAGGTAGCCATGGTCAACCTGTACCGGGAGATGAAGCGACGGCAACTGGAGAGCAGGATGCTGCTCCAGGTGCACGACGAGCTCATCTTTGAAGTACCACAGCAGGAACTGACCGAGATGCGCGAGCTTGTCCCTCACCTGATGTCCACGGCGCTGGAGATTAGCGTCCCGCTGAAGGTGGATACCAAGACCGGCAGCAACTGGGGAGAAATGGAGTAAACGCACGAGATGCCAGAACTGCCTGAAGTTGAAACCGTCAGGAACGAATTGCTCCCCCATGTGGTCGGTCGTCGTATCACCGGTGTAACCCTCGTCTGGGAGGGAATTGTCAAAGACATATCTGTTGAAGAGTTCCGCTCTCACGTTATCGGGCAGAAGATAAAGGGTATCACCCGGCGCGGCAAGTACCTCATGGTCCGCCTGGGTAGTGGTGAATATCTGGTTATCCACCTGAGAATGACCGGCTCGCTGATTGTGAGTCCAGGCTCGCAGGAAGCACCAAGGTTCCTGCGAGCCATCATTCACCTGGACAATGAGACCAGCATCTTCTTCCGCGACCCCCGGAAGTTCGGCGTGATGCGTCTGGCAAACGATACCAGCGATATAGAGGCCAAACTCGGCCCGGAACCCCTGGAAGAGGGCTTCACCACCGGGGTGCTGGCGGGAATACTGGCCGGACGCAAGGCACCGATAAAGGCCCTGCTGCTTAATCAGAAGCTGATTGCCGGCATCGGTAACATGTATGCCGATGAGGCCCTCTACGCCTCCAGGCTCAATCCCTGGCAACCGGGCGGCAGCCTTTCCTCGAAGGAAATAGCGCGACTCCACAACGAAATCCGGCGCATACTGTGGGCGGCCATCGAGAACAAGGGGGCCAGCGTCGATACCTACTTCCGGCCCGACGGTTCGAAAGGCTCGGCACAATACGAGTTCAAGGTAGCCCACGGCCTGGGCGGTAAGACCTGCTCCGTCTGCGGCGGCCCCATCGAGCGGGGCCTGGTCGGTAACCGGGGCACCTACTACTGCCCCAGGTGTCAAACTCTCAAACGACGCAAGTGATGCACTTCAAAACGTCTTACGTCTTTTTCCGGACCAGGGGGACAAGAAAGGCAATACATCCGAGCAAGAACAGGCAGCTACCTGCTATTCCCAGGGGACTCCTACTGGCAACGCTGTCGGCAATGAAGAAGAAACTGCAAATTACGAATAGCAGCCACCCGTAGAGCTGGAACCGGCTCTCTTTTTCATTCTCTGTGGGCATCGATTCCCTCCCCAGGTTCCCCCTCAAAATAGCCCTTCATGAGGCGTCCCACCCATTCCGGTACGTGTGCGTCCGGGGGACTATCGTATTCCGGGTAGTGCGGCTTGATGTCCAGCACCGGCGTACCGTTGACGGCATCCAGACCCCGTACCAGGAGCTCGCCGTCACCAACTCTGAGGAGCGTGACCACCGTAACGCCGATGGGATTGGGGCGGTGCTTCGAGCGCTGGGCGAAAAGCCCCACCTCCGGCATATCCTCGCGACCCTGCGGCCGTCGCCGGAACACCTCCGGTGTCACCGCCCGGTGCATCCAGTAGACCACCAAAACGTGGGAGAACTCCTCCAGGCCGGCCAGGGCAGGCATCAGGTCCTCCCGGAGCACGAGCCTCGACTCGACCTCTCCCCAGCCGTTGTCCACCGGCTCCTCAACGGTGTTGACCACGTGGCCGATTGGCTCTATATCGATGTGCAATTCAGGCCCCCATAGCCCCTGATCTGGGTATCAGGTATCTCACTCACCCTGTATCCCTCCCCCCCTTCTGAAGGGGCTCCTTTCAAAGGGGAGAGGTAAGATAACGCCGAAAGAGGCTGCGCTCCTTTCGGACCCCCCTTATCCCTGCCGATTGTCCTGATGCTGTGAGGGGATTCCGTCTCCTTGCATACTCCAATGTATCTTCAGAAGGTATTCTGAATCCTGCTGCCCAGGTTTATAGTCCAGATAACGACACCATCAGGCCGGCATCAACATTTATCATCTGACCGGTTACATAGGTAGCCAGGTCGGAGGCAAGATACAGGGCAGTATGAGCACAGGTTTCCGGCGGAATCAGGTTATTGCTCAGGGGCATTCTGTTGGCAATTGCCTGAAGCCGTTCCGGGTCAGACCAGGCATAGCGCATCATCTCAGTTTCAATACCGCCGGGACCAATGGCATTGACCCTTATCTTAAATCTGGCTAAATCAGCAGCTAGGCCCTCCGTCAGCATCACCATACCGCGTTTGGTGATGGCATAGTTGGTCATTGCGCCACGCCCTGTGGCAAAGGCCCGCACTGACGATATATTGATAATGTTCCCCTTATTCTGCTTCATCATGATTGGCGCTACCGCCTTGCTGCAAAGCAGGCAGCTTTTCAGGTTATTCTCAAAAACAGCGTCCCACGCCTGCTCATCAAGGTGGAGAATTGCCGCTGATTCCTTCATCAATTCCATTCTCCCAGCGACACGTGCTCTGGATGTCTCGAGGTCAAAGTCCTCAGGCTCGGTGCTCCGACCGCCATCACCCACACCGGCATTATTCACCAGGATGTCTATCCGCCCGAATTTCTCCATGACCCCGGCTACAAGTCTGGTAACATCTTCACTTTTCTTCACATCCGCGTGGACAGCCAGGGAACGCCGGCCAAGCTTTTCAATCCTTGCCGCCACAGCATCCAGTTCACCGGTACTGGTAACCCAGTCACATATCGCAACATCAGCGCCAGCCTCGGCAAACGTAATAGCACAGGCCTTGCCTATCCCTCTCCGTGCTCCTGTTACGAGGGCGACCTGCCCCTCCAGACTCAAGCTGGGAATGTTCACGGTGGAACCTCCTGAAAGTAATAATCAATTACTGTTTTCCTGCTGTCATATTGTCGATAAGTGGTAGTGGTAATGTTACCACATATCAGGTGGGTTGGTCAGTCTTTCGTGGTTAAGCCTGTTCAAGCGCGTTGACCAGGGCAATAATACTGCTCCAGTCGAAGACACGTCGGCAGTTCCGATGAAGAAGGGACGACTGGTTCCACGGCTGGTCCAGCAGGATGGAGAAAACGCCGGCTTCAGCTATGTTACACGCCTCATCCAGGTGGTCCTCCACGAACACGTCAAAGCCCCGTCCCGCCTGGACCTTGTCACCGTACCGGTCAAGGACTATGTGGTCGTACCGTGCGTTGTTTTCAGCAAGCCAGGAAAGAGTAACGCTTTCCAGGGACGCCGGTCTGGCTGTAATCAGCCAAATCTCGTGCTTGCTGAGCATGGACAGGCCGGAGATGGCTCCTTCGATTGGAGGAGCGTGCCGCAGCAGGTCAGTTCCAAGCGTCTCTTCCCAGATACGCGTAACCTGCTCCTCGTTGATATTCAGGGCTTCCATCAGGTCCCAGGACCGCAGGTCCTGCACCGAAACCGGTCTCCCGCATATATCGGAAACTACGGGCAGCATAACGGCTGCGTAGTCCACGATGACCCCATCAATGTCCACTCCGATTGTTAACCGTTTCATCGTGCTACCATTTCCCGGGTTTGTCCATATTCTCTTCCTGGTTGATGGTATTTGTGTCCCGGTGGTCCTGGATGCGCCTCATATGAGGCCGGAACAGGAAAACACAGAGGAAGAGCACCAGTGTCACTGCCCTGAACGCACCGATTGTCACCGGGACACCATAAACGTCGGAGAGTATGCCTATCGGGAGTGCGCCCAGTGGTTGAAGGCCAAAGGTGGTCATGAACAGTCCCGTTACCCGCCCGCGCATCTCCGGTGGGGTCAATATCATCACAAGGGCCTGGTTAAGTGACATATATGCGGTACCGGTGGCCCCGGTCAGCGCCAGCATCACCAGGGAAAGGGGGAAGTTGCCTGCGTTGGCGGTAACGGTGAAGAGGACGATGGACGCGCTAAACCCGATTCCCGTCGCGAGAAGAATACGCCCCTTGTAGCGGTAGTTGACAATTGAAGCAATAAACATTGCCCCGACCACGGCACCACCACCCACCATGGACATCATCAGTCCCAGCTCGGCACTGCCGACATGGAAGACCTCTTCCTGGAAAACCGGCAGAAAATTGACATAGGGCATCGCCAGGACAACCGGAAAGACACCGATAAGCAGGAGCTCAAGTACGGTCCGGTCGTGGCGCAAATAGCGCAGGCCGGCAAGAGCATCTCCCAGCAACGACCGTGAGGCAGTTACCCGGGATTTCCCCATGATGGGAATCATCAGCAGGAAAATGACGAAGATGCCGTAACCGACAAACTTCGCGTAGTACAGCGGGGCGATCCCAATCGCTGCAATGAGAATCCCGGCCAGGGCAGGCCCCCCGATCCGGGTAACATTCATTACGCCTGAATTCAACGCCAGGGCATTCAGCAGATTTTCGTCCCCCACGAGGTCCGGAACATACGATTGACGAGCGGGCATGGTAAATCCGGCAATAATACCCGTAATCACCCCGCCAACGACAATATGCCACACCTCGATAAGACCGGTATGCACCATCACGCCAATCCAGAGCGCCATAATCCCGATACCAATCTGACCGCTCATCAGCAGGTTTCGCTTGGACAACCGGTCGGCAGCGATGCCACCGGTCAGGGAAAAGAAGAACATTGAAAAACCCATCGCGGCGCTTACGTATCCAATGGCGGTAGCCTGCCCGGTAAGCTGGTAGACAAGGTAGTTCTGGGCAAGCTGCTGCATCTGCAGCGCCGTAGTGGCAATCAGGGACCCGATGATAAACAGGCGGAAATTTCGGTTCTTGAGGGAAACAAAGGGTGTACGCCAGTCTCTCTTTTTTCGGGGATAGTCAGGGAGTATTGTTCCCGTACTTCCCGCTCTGCTATCTTCGTACACTGCTGAATCCTTTCCCTCGGGAACAAGCAAAAATCTCGCCGCAGGCGAGACTCCTATCATGGTGCCACTACACTCCCGAAGAGGTAAACCACGGGAGCCCACGGGCCTGATACAATGATACCACAAACGTGAGTTGGCTTCTCACCCGACCATGTGGTATCATTGACTGTGGAAGCAGCAACAGCAGAAGGACCCGGCAATGAGTGCTAAACAGACTTCAGAGAAAAAAGTTCAAGACCTGAATACCTTCATCGAGAGGGTAAATAAGAAAGATAAATGTAACGGACTGAAGATTCGTTTCGCCTTCGTGAAGCGCAAGCGACGTTAGTTTCCGCTGACGCGGAAACTACCAGGAGTTTCCCTTACGGGAAACTCCTCTCTCTATTCCATTCCTGCGAATGCGCCCCGAATCCGCTGATAGGGGACCCTCACCTTACCACCACCCGGCCGACATCGCACTCTATAACCATCTCTACCCTGTTGGCGGCACTCTCAAATCCTGGAGACTGGAAGTAGTCTCCTTCCTGTGGAAAGCGTCCTCTGTCCACCTCTATCAGGCTCAAGCCACCATCTATCTGAATCCGGGCAGCCACGTCGTCAGGGACGGTAATCTCCACATTGGCCACGTTAACATCAACAGCGACACTGGTGACGCCAGCCGAAGATGGCAGCACCACCTCGCAGTTACCCGCATCCAGGTCCAGCGTCAGCCTGGTGACTTCCAGGCGGCGAAGATTCAGGTCCACATCGCTGGCTACCGAGCGGATAATCACTGACAGGGGGATGCTCCGTGTGAGAACGATTCGCCAATCGGCCCCGGCATCTTCTCCTACCTTATGGTGGACCGTACTGAGTCGGAGCTCACCTGCATCCTCTATCTCCCGGAAGTCCATGTCCAGTGTGGTGTATCCGTCTCTCACCTCGTAGTCAATTTCCATGAGGTCCGCCGACCCGGTAGAGAGACTACCGATGTCCAGTCTCCCGGCAGTAAACTCGATGTGTACTTCCGCACTTTCCAGATTACCCAGCGGCAACGTCTCACTGCGCATATAGCTGGACGTCATCGGGCCGTGCTGCCACAGCGCAATCCCCAGGCACCCTCCGAGTACCACCACGGACACCAGGCTGACCAGCCAGAAGCTGTGGCCCCTCAGCAGGATGCCAGCCCCGCAAAGGACGAGCACCACCGGCCAGAACCGCCACAGGGTTCCCCAGAGGTCCCAGGGAAGCACCCCGGTAGTCTGGAGGAGAAAGACCAGTCCCAGGAACAGCAGAAAGGTGCCCCAGATAGCGGTAGAAATCGGGGTATTTCGCTGCTGATCTGTCATGCTTACTTCCTCCGGGCAGCAATAATCAGGAGTATGCCGATGGCGATTACGGGTATTGGCCAGAGTACCCCCCAGTTGAACCACCAGAATACGTTGAAATTACCCAGCAGCAGGACTACGCCGAATACGATAACGGCAATACCGAGCCAGTTAAATCGGCGGCTACGCAATGTAGTTTCTTCTTCAGCTTCCACCCTGTCTTTTGCATATGTTGACTGTATGTCACGCCCTATCTCGCTGGCTGTTTCCCGTATATCATCCACATTTTCTTTTATTGTGTCCTTCGGCTCAGCGGCAGCAGAGCCCTCCAGCGGTACTACAATTGCCAGGACAAGATAGGCAATAATTCCCGTTCCACCAACGAAAATTGACATCACGGCAATGACCCTGACAATTGTAGGGTCAATACCGAAATATGCCCCCAGGCCGCCACAGACCCCGGCAATCACTCTGTCATCCTGGCTCCGATAAAGTCTCCTGGTCATAGCTCTCCCTCCGGCGATAGGCGGTATGTGAGGGATTATACACCACACCAAATATGATAACAATAAAGATATAAGATGTGCGGTTTACCCTGAATGTCTCATTTGACCGAATTATATGTTGAAGGTATTATTGGACTGACTATCGCCTGTCTCTGAAGCTTCTACGGATGTACGAGAGTAGATGGAGCACGTAGAGATTCTGGAGAAACTGAAATCCCTGGCCAATCCCGCTGCTGTGGTGGAGATGGCGCGTTACGGTATAAACCCGAACAACAGCCTTGGGATATCCATTACCAGCATCAGGGAAATCGCCAGAGAAACTGGTAAAGACCACTCACTTGCCAGTCAGCTATGGGAAGCGGGCATTCGTGAAGCACGGATGCTGGCCGTTTTGGCAGACGAAGCGAAACTCGTTACCGGGGAGCAGATGGATGCGTGGGTGAGCGATTTCGACTCCTGGGACGTATGCGACCATTGCTGCAGCGCCCTGTTCCGGTACACGGAACTGGCTTATCAAAAAGCAGTGGAGTGGAGTTCCGATGAAAGGGAGTTCGTCAAGCGGGCCGGCTTTGTGCTCATGGCCACCCTCACAATCAGCGATAAGAAAGCTCCGGACGAGAATTTCGAACCATTCCTGGTGCTGATAAAGCGGGAAGCCGGAGACGACCGCAACTATGTCAGAAAGGCGGTCAACTGGGCACTGAGGCAGATTGGTAAACGCAATCCCGGGCTGAATGAACGGGCAATCGAGACTGCCCGGGAAATCCATGCGATGGACTCAAAGAGCGCCAGATGGATTGCCTCCGACGCGTTAAGGGAACTAACCGGCCTGCCGGTACAGCAGAGACTACGGCGTTAGAACACTCAATCAAAGGTCCGCTTCGGGTGGTGAGCTATCAGAAAGCGGGGCTTTCTCCACCACGACAAGTAGCTTTTCTTTCACCTCCTTAGGTGACATCCGCCCCCCGGAAACGACCATCTTTAGTGCGGCATCTACCGAAATCTCTGTCCGGATAATCTCCTCTTCGTATAGTATTTGCAGGAAACCGGAGGTCGGGTTCGGGGCAGTCGGTATGAAGACATTGAGCAGCTTACGTCCGGATTCGTCAGACACTTCATTGGTAATGAAACCTATTGTCCTGGTACCCTTCCTGGGGAACTCGGCAAGGACCACCTGCATGAAGCCCGTGGCATCGGGTGCGGAGAAGCTCTGTAGAATCTGCCTGGTGCCATTGTACAGGTAGCGAAATAGCGGTATCCTCCCCATCACCGCTTCACCGTAGCCTATCAGTCTCCGCCCGATAACGTTGCTGGCAATCACCCCTATCAAATAGATGACCACCAGTGTAAAACCAAGACCGACCCCGGGAATCGTGTATCCGAAAATACGCTCGATAATCGGCTGGAGCCAACCGTCAATCTCGTTGAAAGCCCATACAACTACCCATATAGTGAGACCAAGAGGGAGGGTGATAAGGACGCCAGCGAGAAAGTGCCCCCTCATTTTCCGACCGATACGTTTAAGAAATGCTATTGATACCCTCATCATTTCCTGACCTCCTCGCTGTACCGGGTGTCTGTCACTTCACAGTGGCGATTTGTCCCCGGCACTCAGGCTGGATTCACCGTCGGTGAGGTAAAGGGAGCTCCTTCACGTTCGAAGTCCGGCAGATAGCTGTCCGCCGCTCCCATCTCCTGTATCCAACCGTTCTCCAGCCCCAGATTATCGATTATCTCGATGACTTCCGCGTACTCCGACCCCCGTAGAGTCCGTGCCAGTGCAGGTATACGTGAAGCACGATTTGCCGGATAGTACTGCGACATGATGCTCACCGTGACCTGTTGGGAGACCTCATTGGCCAGCCATGCAAGCGATTCCTCACTCCCGGCCAGCCCATCGGGCAGCACGAGGTGGCGGACAATCAGGCCCTTCCGGGCCAGTCCTTCCTCATCCGGCACAAGATTACCCACCTGCCGGTACATCTCCAGGATGGCGGCACGAGCGTGAGATACGTATCGCTTTGCTCCGGAGAGCCTCCAGGCCCACCGGTCCGAGGCGTACCTGAGGTCCGGCAGGTAGACACTGACTATCCCCTCCAGTTCTCTCAGAGAACGGACCGAATCATAGCCACTGCTGTTGTAGACCAGCGGCAGCCGCAGTCCCATTGGCACCGCCTCGAGGACTGCCCGAACCAGCTGCGGAACGAAGTGGGACGGGGAAACAAAGTTGATGTTGTGGCACCTTAGCTCGTCCTGAAGGTAAATAAGACGCTCCGCCAGGGCATGACAGTCCATCTCAACAGAGCGCCGTCCGGTCCGGTCCTGGCTTATCTGGTGGTTCTGACAGTAGACACACCGGAGATTGCAGTTGCCGAAAAACACCGTCCCGGACCCCCGTCTTCCCGAAATGACCGGCTCCTCGCCGTGGTGGCTGCAGACGGTCGCCACCAGGGGGAGACGCCCGGAACGACAGAACCCTCGCTCACCTTCGAGACGATTGACACCGCATTCCCTGGGACAGATATCGCACGAGGAAAGGCGGGCCTCAAGCGCCTCGGCACGGCGTTTCAACTCACCCGAATGGTACAGGGCAATATACGGTGGTTCCATCGGAATTCCCTTGGAACCGCACTGCTCTGATAATGCCCGCTCCATTTCCCTGTCCCCCATCCTACCAGACATCCTCCAGGGTCGTATGAAGCCGAAGGTGGTCTTTTTGCGAGATATTACAGCTTACCCAGCGCCTGCTCAATCCGTACCAGGCACGTCTCCCTGCCGAGCACGGCCATCGTCTCAAACAGGGGTGGTGCCGCCTTCTGTCCGGTAACCGCCGTTCTTAACGCACCGAAAAGCTGCCCGGTCTTCAGTTCCAGCTCCACCGCCAGGGGTCTGAGCAGTCCTTCCAGTGATTCGGCGTCAAAGGAAGCCAGTGCCTCCAACCGCTGCCGGGAGACCTCCAGAGCACGGCGGGTAGATTCAGTGTCCATGTTCTTGGGAATGAGCAGGGTTACATCGTACTCCTGGCAGTCCACAAAGAAGAACCGTGTCAGCAAAGGTACCTCAAAGAGTGTTTTGACTCGTTCCTGGACAAGAGGCGCAATCTGCCGGACATAGTCAATCGAAAGTGGACGCTTTGCCTCGGACGGCAGCCCTTCTTCCAGAGACTGCAAAACCCGCCCCAGGAAGTCCTCAGGACTCAAATTACGGATGTAGACGCCATTCATCCACTCCAGCTTCTGCCGGTCAAAGACGGCGGCCGTTTTACTGACCCGCTCCAGGCTGAAGTTATCGATAAGGTCCTGCCGGGACATCAGCTCCGTCCTGTCGTCAAGTGACCAGCCCAGCAGGGCGAGGAAGTTCATCATCGCCTCCGGCAGGTAGCCCTGCTCCCGGTAGTCAGTTATCGAGACCGCGCCGTGTCGCTTGCCCAGCTTGGAACGGTCCGACCCGAGGAGCATGGGCAGATGAGCAAAGTACGGCGGTTCATAGCCCATTGCCCGATAGAGGAGGATGTGGCGGGGAGTGCTGGAGATGAACTCCTCGGCACGGAGCACGTGGGTTATCTCCATAGCGTGGTCGTCAATTATGTTGGCGAAGTTATAGGTGGGATAGCCGTCCGACTTGAGCAGCACCAGGTCGTCAAGGGTGCTGTTATCGAATACCACGTCGCCCCAGATGATATCGTGGAACCGGGTTTCCCCGGTGAGGGGTGTCTTGAAACGCACCACCGGCGTGATGCTTTCTTCCTCCTTCTTCCCCCTCTCCTCCTGGCTCAGCTCACGACAGCGGCGGTCATAGCCCGGTGGCTGCTTGCGCCGGGTCTGGTCAGCACGCATCTCCTCCAGGCGCTCCGGGCTGCAGTAGCAGTAGTAAGCATCGCCCTGGGACACAAGTCGCCGGGCAGCCTCCTGGTACAGCTCCAGACGCTGTGATTGGACGTATGGCCCGTAGTCACCGCCTGCCTCCGGCCCTTCGTCCCAGTCCAGCCCCAGCCAGCGTAGGCCATCCAGAATACCCTCAACGGCACCCTCTACCTTGCGAGCGACATCGGTATCCTCGATGCGGATGATGAAGACACCACCACTATGCCGGGCAAAGAGCCAGGCGAACAGGGCAGACCTCATATTGCCCACATGTGGATAACCAGTGGGACTGGGGGCAAAACGTGTCCTGACCGTTGGACTCATAGGCTTTCTCCGCAGGGCCAGCCGCTGGCTTCAGGCACTGGTATCAGTCACGGCATTGCTCGCGACATTATTTAGGGCGAGCTCTTATGACGTAAGTCCCGGCTATCTTGTCATGCCAGCCCTGTCTCCGGCTGTCAAAGGCAATCCAGAAGTTGCCGATAAAGACAAACAGGACGGATATAATGAAACCGAGAAACCGCATCACCGCATCACCCCAGTCAGTATTCTCGCCGGTGAAACGGACTATCTTGATTTTCATGGCCATCTTCCCCGGGGTCTGGCCCCGCCAGCCCCAGAAGCCGATGAAATAGGCAACAATCATCAGGAACGGAATCAGAAACGTCAGGGTCCAGAATACTGCACCCGCTTCCCCGGAGGAAATTGCAGCGCCCCCCAAACCACCCATCCAGCCACGACCGAAGGCCAGCGGCCAGAGGCCGTTGAAGGCCCAGATGACCGCTCCCAGGATAGCACCGTCAATGATAATAGCCAGTAGTCTTATCCAGAAACCGGCGTAGTCAACGGTATAGCTCTCACTTTTTATCTGCCTGGATAAATTCATATTCTAACCTCCCGCATTGCCGGGGCGGCACCATTCCGTGGTGAGAGTGGGAACAAAAGGCACCCGTGCGGCATCACCTGCTACGCCCAATTCTACCACCTTACGGGTTAAAACTCTAGCCGCTGAACTAGTTCAGCCGATATCCTCCAGCGCCTGCTGCAGGTCAGCCGGTAGTTCGGATTCAAACTCCACGTGCTCCCCGGTACCCGGCAGGCAGAAACCGAGGCGATATGAGTGCAGGAATTGCCGTGATAGATATTGTGAGGACACTCCATAGGTCGTGTCTCCCACCACCGAATGGCCGATGGCAGCCAGATGGACCCGAATCTGGTGGGTACGTCCGGTCTCCAGCGCCACCTCGAGGAGGGTATAGCTGTCAATATACCTGACCACGTGATATCCGGTACGTGCCGGCCGACCGCAGTTCTCGGTAACTACTGCCATACGCTTGCGGTTGCGGGGGTCGCGCCCAATCGGCGCTTCGATGGCGCCATCTTCCGGGGAAAGACGCCCCCTGACCAGCGCCAGATAGACCTTGGCTACCGAACGGGACTTGAACTGCTCCGCCAGATTGGCATGGGCCGCCCGGTTCTTGGCCACCAGCATCACTCCGGAGGTATCCATATCCAGCCGATGCACGATTCCCGGCCGAAGTGCGTCGCCGGTATCCGGCAAGATAGAAAGATAAGCCAGAAGCCCGTTCACCAGGGTATGGCCGGGGTGTCCCGGTGCCGGGTGTACCGGCAGTCCGGCAGGCTTATCAATAACAAGCACGTCATCATCCTCGTAGAGGATACCGAAGGGGATGGACTCCGGCAGTAAGATACCGGTCTCTTCCGGGGGAATGCTTACCGTTATCCGGTCTCCGGTGCTCAGCTTGAGGCCCGCCCTGGCCACGACATCATTGACGGTGACATGGCCATCGGCAATGAGCTTCTGAGCCTGTGTCCGGGATAGCTCCGGGCAGTTCTCAGCCACGTACTTATCAAGGCGAACACCCGGTCTTTCAACGGTGAAACGGTACACAGCGGTTCCAGTGCTCAACCTTACCCCTTTGGGCACACCGGTCTGCCCGTGCCTACTGTTTCTCTGCCCTGGTCAGGCGCAACAGTGAATAGGCAACAATAATAACACCGACCACCATCGCCGAATCGGCAACGTTGAAAGCCGGCCAAAAGCCGACATCAAGGAAATCGGTGACGCGGCCCTCCTGTCTGAGCCGGTCAATCAGGTTCCCCGTAGCGCCCCCCAGCATCAGGCTGAAAGCTACTATATTGGTCATTCCCGCCATAAACGGGTAGCTGCGACGCAGGAAAAGCACCAGGAACAGGAGAACAATGATTCCGATAGCGGCAACAATGGTCAGGATGAAGGACTGGCCCTGAAATATGCCGAAAGCAGCCCCGGTATTCTGGACATGCACCAGCCGGAAGAAACCCAGCTTGAATATAACCTCACCGACATCGAAGGAAGTCACCCAGGCCTTGGTGAGTTGGTCAGCGGCCACTATCAGTGAGACAGTGAAGAAAAGAACCGGCCCCCGCCAGCTACCCAGGAGAGAATCTGCCTTTTGCATTCTTTGCCTGAAGAGCCTTACAGTCCAGACATAGCTTGGCCTGAGGAAGCGCTTCGAGTCGCTCTATGTCTATGGGCTTACCGCAATTCTCGCACAGCCCGTATGTATCCTTCTCGAACTTCTGCAGAGCTGCCTCCACCTCGTTCGATTGCTCCCGTATCTGTTTCTCCAGGGCCAGCCGTCGTTCCAGCTCAAGGCTTTCCGTAGCCTCCTCCTCCCGCTTGCCGAAAGGACTCCCCTCTCGCCTTTCCTCGGTCGGATGGGCGGCAGCCCTCAATTGCTCCAGCTCTTCAAGCAAACGTTTCCGGTCGTTTGCCAGACGAGTGCGAAGTGCCTTATATTCGTCAGCCAATATTGGCCTCCTCACGCCCAGTCGCAGGACTCGTATGGGTTGCATGGACTAAGCGATGATGGTTGCAGATATGATATTATACTCAAGTGTTTCTCAAAGAGCAATAGTATGGTGTCGATTATGCCAGTACAATCGGCGCCAGCCTGCCGAAACCGGCGTTAATCCAGCATGAGACGCAGTTGCCGGATGGTATTTACCGCCTGTGCCTGCCAGTGATTATTGGCGAAGACAAAGGTCTTCTCCGCCGTTTCATCCAGGTCCTTTATTCGGGTCAGCCATTCGCTGAGCTCTTCGGCGCTGTAGGTATAGTCGTACCTCTCATAGGCATGTTCGTGCCGCCACCACCTGGCAGCATTGCGCCCGTGAAACCGGACGTAGCCAATGCTGCTGGTGACCTCTGCCACCGGCGGCATGAGGTTAGGCAGGTGTGGTTCATCAACACAGCAGAAACCCATGTCCAGCTCCCGCAGCCAGTCGAACACGCTGTCGCTCACCCACCCGGCATTTCGGAACTCGACCACCACCGGTAACTCGCCGACCCTCTCCCGGAAGAGCCGCAGGTACTCCCGGTTCTGCTCATCCGGCCGGAAGCTATAGGGGAACTGTGCCAGGACACAGCCGAACTTGCCGGTATCTATCATAGGCTCAAGCACCTGGCAGAAGTTGCGGAAGACCTCGGCATTATCTTCCCTCTGGTGCGTCATCTCCTTATTTGCCTTGATGACAAATTGGAAATCGTCACCAGTCTTCTCCGCCATCGCCTTCAGGTTAGACGGTCGCGGTATGGCATAGTAGGTTGAGTTCACCTCACAGGTGCTGAACTCCCGCGCATAGTAGACGAGCCACTCGCGCTTGGGAAGGCCCGGCGGGTAGAAATGTCCTACCCAGTCGTCATAGCTAAATCCGGAAGTGCCCATGTACAGCATGATTCCAGTGTATCCTACCATTCCGGGTTTGGCAACCTGTACGTAATATGGTTTTCCCCACAAGCCACTTCCCTTCTGTCATTCTGATGAGCACCGCGAGGAGGAATCTAACCGAGAGTCGAGACGCGGGACTGAGTCCAGCCCCGCTCAATCTCAGCCCACGAGACCTTTCTACCAGAGTTGCGGTGGGCAGCAGCAGGCGGTAAAATCTAGGACAGACGTGCCCGAAGTGGTGTCTCCACTTCGGCGTACGCACGACAACCGGGAGGGAGACGAGGAATGACCGAAGAACTGGGAAAGATAGAGAAACCCGAGGCGGAACGCTTTAAGGGACAGAGAAAGCTCTACCTTGTGCCCCTGCTATATATCGGCAAAGACTCTCCCCCGGAGTACGTGGAGAGGTTTGAGCTTTACTGGCAGCAGGTGAGTGAGCAGATTACCAACCAGGAGTTGAAGATAGGAGAAGTCCGGCATATCTATCACGAGTCAATTGGTCTCGGTGGCGAGGAAGGCCTCAATATCATGGAGCAACTGAGCCCACCCAGCCACCGGATTGCCAGAGAGAAGTGCCAGGACGGTGCTCTTGTGGAGGCAACCGAGCAGGTTGAACTGGCCGACGAATGCCTTGACTGGGAACGGTGTTTGCTGCTCGGTTTCCTCAGTCGCAGTGCGGCAGAGAAGGTTGCCGGGTTCTACCGTGAGACTTCAAAGAAACGGTACGAGCACATTTCCCTACGGATAGACGAGACCCTCGGAGATAACGAGGTGGGGATACTCTTCATCCGCGAAGGACACCCGGTACAGTTTCCCCGGGACATAGAGGTATTCAGCGTAGCGCCGCCGGCACTGGATGCGATTCACCGCTGGCTGCGCGACCGCTCTTCACAGGAAGAGAAGACAGAAGAAGCAGAGTGAGCGCCGAAACGGCGACTCCACACTTAGCCTTCCCCCTCACTGAGTAACTCCTCAACCTCTCTGGCCAGCTTCTCCCCTTCGCCTTCGGTAAGCCCTTCACTGTTCTCCAGCTTGCGGATGTATCTATCCACATCCGGAGACGAAGCCCTTATCCGGTCGATTCTCTCGTCCAGCGACCTGACCTCTTCATCAAGGTCACTCAGGTCCAGACCCAGCCCCAGCCTGTGATTGAGGAATTCGAGGACCTTCTTACAGGCAGCGGGGTCATCAGATGACACCAGGTAGAAAGGGACGGGTACCCAGAGATTCGCCCCGGGGATATTCCTCCTTCTCGCGGCCCACAGGAAGAAGGAATTAAGCGTCGGTCTCCCTCCGGGAGGAGTCTCGTAGTTCACTTCCCTGGTAAGCCCGTAGGGAGCCAGTTCCTCCTTCAACTCGAGGGAACTGACGGTAGCGAAGAACTGGCGGGGGGCGGAATGGGGCCCCAGAGCAACCA
Organism: Dehalococcoidales bacterium; assembly: GCA_016783135.1. Taxonomy (GTDB): domain Bacteria; phylum Chloroflexota; class Dehalococcoidia; order Dehalococcoidales; family Fen-1064; genus DUES01. The sequence goes on from JADHXC010000002.1 coordinate 53,718, forward strand.
TGCTGCCCACGGTAAAGAGCTCCCTGACATGGCAGTAGTCCCGGGCTACGTCCAGAACCAGATTCATGAAACGGTACCATTCGTGGCTGGGAGGCGTGCTCTGGAACAGCACCAGGTCCTTCTCAGGACAGGCATAGAATCTGCTCTCGGGAAACTGGACCAGGTCATTGTCAATGGTCACTCCCCCCAGGGGGAAGAAGTCCACCGGTTCAATGTGGCAGAACGGCTGCCCGCCCAGTTTACCGACCAGGTAGTCAATCACCGACCACCCCAGTCCGGCGGCGTCCATGGACCAGGCAGTCACCAGAATGGGGTCCCGGAATTCAGGTCTGGAAGAGAACTGAACAGGGTCCGTCATTGCCCCTTCTCTCCCCGCTGGAAGAAATCATCGATATGTTCCTTGAGCCATTGCTCTTCTTCGTCCGTGATAATACCCGGCCGGGTCTGGATATCCCGTTTTCTCTGGTCTATCTTCTCCCGCACCGCCGGTGGGAACTGCCGGAAGACGTTGCTGATTACACCCTCTATCTGAGTAACCATGCTGTCCAGGGCCTTCGGGTCAATGGGGACGCCGAGTGCAGAGCCAAGCACCTCCAGAACAGCCTGTGACGCCCTGGGATAGGGAAAAGGGACCCGGGAGAGGTAGTCCGGTATCTCACCCATGAGGCATATAGCCTCAAAGCCACGTTTCTTGGCGACTCCTGTCAGCAGGCCGTTCAAGCCGGTAATGTTGCCGAAGTCGCCCCTTCCTTCGGCCTCACTCATCAGAACCGTGTTGATGTAGCCCTTCGCCTCGGCCAGCACCCTGTCATCGGTAGCCACAGCCCAGACTCTTGGCCTTAGTTCGTGATGGGTGAGGGCCACGGCGGCACCCGAGGTGTAGACTCGCCGGCAGCCGAACTTCTCGGCCACGTCCAGGACCAGGTTAGCCATCTCATAGGCCTTACCGCCTTCGGCATACATCCTGCCATGCTCGGAGGGCTGTTCTTCACCAATGAAGAGCAGCAGGTCCCTGTCCTCGAGCCTCTTGTAGTAGAACTTGTTGCTGGGGAACTCCAGCTTCTCCAGTACACCACCCCTGATGACGACCTTATTGGGGTAGAAGAAGTCCCAGGGCTCGATGTCCCCCAGTGGTTCGGCACCGGTCTCCTGCCGCAGGGTATCCACGGTGATAACGCCGATATTGCCGATACCGGGCCATCCGACGACCATGTCCGGCTGGTGCAGCTTCGGCTCGGTAAACAGTCTTATCCCCACACTCACCTCCGGTCAAATGCCTCGCACCCAGTATTTTAACCATATATTGAGGAAGGGACAAGTCAGGCTTACAAGATTGTCCCTAACCCTTGCAGTATGATGAAAACGGGGGAGTCCAGAGGGGCTTCGCCCCTTCTGAGGGGCGCCCCCTTTGGCAGGGGTCTGGGGGTGTCCCCCAGATATAACCTTTCCCCCCTTCCTGGCCAGGAAGGGGGTCAGGGGGATGGTCGAAAGGGTTTTTCAGCACCATGCTAGAGCGTTACCTCGCCGCGAATGTCCTTCCCCTGCTCGAAATCATCAAGGAAGTCCAGCACTGCCTTTCGCCAGGCCTCCGGCTTGTAGCGTGAGGTAGCATGCCCGACGCCTTCAAGGAGGGCATAGCGCCGGTTGGGCAGGGTATCGCGCAGCCACTCCGCAGCGGGAAGCAGCCCAACGTCCTCATCACCGATAACGACCAGCGTAGGCATGGTCAGTTCTTTGGTCCGCTCCACACCCTGTACCGCATTCCGCATGACGAAACGGCTGGCATAGATAGAGCCGTTAACCGAAAAGTGGGACATGCGCTCTATGTACTCATCCTGGAGTACGGGGTCTTCAAGGACCGCCTTCGGGGCAAGACCGACAGCTATCGAGCGGTACCCCTGCTCGACCACTCCGTATTGTTTCACCATTTGCTCGCGCTCTTCCATCTGCCGGTCCATCTGCTCACGCGTCACTTGCATCTGCGGGGACCGCACGCCAACACCGGCACTATCACACAGGATGAGCGCCCTGACCTTCTGCGGATAATTCAGGGCAAAGGCCAGAGACACGCCGCCACCCATGGAGAGGCCACCGATAATGGCACGCTCTATTCCCAGGTGCTCGAGCAGGCGGTTGACGTCGGCCGCCATTATCTCCCAAGAGTAGTGGTCGTCCCCCGCAGGGGCAGTGGTCATGCCATGCCCGCGGGCATCCATGAGGATAACCTGGTACTTCCGGGTGAGCCAGGGCAGGTGCGGGTGCCACATCTCGCAGCTTGACGTCAGGCCGTGATGGAGAAAGAACGGCTCCCCGGAACCGTAGACCTCGTAGTGCTGATGGATGTCATCATAAGTAAGTGTCGGCAAAGTGAGACCTCCTTTTACAGTAATAGGGTATCTTAGAACTCGTGTTTCTCAACTGTCAAGAAAATGAGCGCAACACAATCACCCCACCCGTTTTGACGGGACATGGTAGAATAGGGACACCGCAGGCAGGGGCAGGTTGACTCCGGAGGGTATTGTGCTGCTGGAACTGATGGTCCGTGATGTCGGCATTATCGACGAGATAAACTGGCGGCTGGGTACCGGTCTGAACGTGATAACCGGCGAGACCGGTGCCGGTAAATCGCTGGTGATTGATGCCGTCGAGGCGCTGCTGGGAGCAAGACCGGATGAAGAGACTGTGCGCCACGGCGCTGATGCCGCTCGAATCGAAGGGGTCTTCGCCCTCAGTCAGGGCGCGAATGCGGCCCGACTGAGAGACCTCCTGGCAGACAAGGGAATCGCGTCCGACGAAGAGACCCTGGTGATAAACTGCGAGCTTCGCCGCCAGGGAAGGCGCGTCATCCGCGTAAATGGGCACGCAGTTCCCCGGGGAGTCCTGCAGCAGATTGGCCGCCTCCTGATTGACGTGCACGGGCAGAGCGAGCACCTTTCCCTGCTGGACAGGAAACGCCACCTCGATTTCCTGGACTCCTACGCCCACACCACCGGTTTCCGGACCAGCTTCGCCGGGAAAGTCGCCGAGCTGCACCAGGACGAACAGGAGCTCAGGTCACTTATCGAGAATGAAAAGGAAACGGCCCGCCGTGAGGAGTTCCTGCGCTTCCAGGTAGATGAGATTGCCCGTGCTGAACTGCGGGAAGACGAGGATAAAGAACTGGAGCGGGAGAGGAATATCCTTGTCTCGGCCGAGAAACTGAAGGCACTCTCCTATGAGGCCTACCAGAAACTCCGCGGAGATGATGTTCCCGGCCCCTCGGCAGCGGACACCCTGAGTGAAGCCGTCAGCGCCATGAAGAAGCTGGCGGAACTGGACCCCGGCATGAAGCAGCCGCTTGAGTCGTTGGAAGCGACCCTCTACAGCCTCGAAGACGCCGCCCGCGAGTTACACGCTTACAGTGACCGCCTGGAGCACGACCCCGCGCGACTGGAAGAGGTAGAATCGCGACTGGAGCTTATCAGGGACCTGAAAAGAAAGTACGGGCAGAGCATCACCGAGGTGCTGGCCTACCAGGAAAAAGCAGCCGCAGACCTGGAAGGCATTTCTCACTCTTCCCAGCGTCGGGCTGAACTGGAGGAAACGTGTTCCCTCCTGAAGCAGGAAATGGGTCGGATAGCTGTGGAACTTTCCCGGTCACGTTCGCAGGTAGCGGAACAGCTCAAAGCCGAGGTCCGGAAGGAGCTTCAGGCCCTGGACATGACGATGGTGGAATTCGATGTGAGTATACAACAGCACCCCGCCGAGGACGGGATTCCCTTCCCTGACGGCGGGACCTGTGCCTTCGACAGCACCGGCGCCGACGTCGTTGAGTTCTTCGCTTCCACCAATCCCGGCGAACCCCTCAAGCCACTGGCACGGATTGCCTCCACCGGGGAGATGTCACGTTTCATGCTGGCCCTGAAAGGGGTGCTCTCCGAGGTGGACAACACGCCGGTGCTGGTATTCGACGAGATTGATATCGGCGTGGGCGGCCGGAGCGGAGACGTAATCGGTAAGAAATTGTGGACACTGGCCCGGGACCACCAGATAATCTGCGTCACCCACCTCCCGCAGATTGCCGCCTTCGCTGATTCCCACCACCGCGTGCGTAAGGAGGTCTCCGGCGACCGCACCCTAAGTCGACTGGACACACTGGATGGGGATGCCCGGATGGAAGAGATGGCAGCGATGCTGGCCGGCCCCGACTACACGCAGACCGCGCTGGACGGTGCCCGGGAGCTTGTGCAAAAGGCGGAAGAGTGGAAGGGGAGCGGGTGACTAACCCTGTCACCCCTCAGTCACAATACCCACCGGCCTTATCCAGGCGGCGCTGGCCTTGAGTAGCTTAATCGGGAAGCAGCAGACCTTGAAGCCATAGGGCGGAAGCTGGTCGAGGTTGGCCAGCTTCTCCATCTGGAAATATTCCCGCTCGATTCCGGCAAAGTGCCCTTCCCATATCACCTTCCTGTTTCCGGTCTCCCGGAACTCCGCAGCCGCGTATTTGAACGGGCGGTCCCAGCCGGGGGCGTCGGTGCCGACCACTTTCACCCCCTGGTCCACCAACCATATCGTCGCCTCCCGACCGGCGCCGGGGTACTCGCCGTACTTCGGCGTGTCCCAGTGCTTGTCGGTGTCGGTCCTTATCAGGACGATGTCCCGTGGCTTGAGGTTATAGTCTATCTTCTTCAGGGCTTCCTGGAGGTCGGCCACACCGATGACCTCTCCCGGCTTCTTGTGCCTCATATCGAGGACGACACCATCGCCGTAGGCCATCTCCAGGGGCATTTCGTCGATTGTCTTTGATGGTTTCCCCTCGCTGGTGGGATGGTAGTGCCAGGGGGCATCGATGTGGGTCCCGGTGTGCACGTTCATAGTATAAATATCAACCGCCCAGCCGAGGCCGTCCGGCAGGTCCTCGGCAGTTATACCGGGAAAGGCTTGCACCATCCCCGGCACGCTCTCCCGGTGACCGATGTGCTGAATCCGGGCACCGATTACGCCCTCCCCCTCCTTAATTTCCAGGCTCAGGTCTACAATCCTGACTCTCTCTGTCATTTCGTCACTACCTCTCTAGCACGGTGATGAAAAAGGGGAGTCCAGAGGGAGCGCCTCTCAGAAGAGGCGAAGCCCCTTTGACTCTCCGCTTGTAGTCGCCTTCCCGGACTCTGACCATAATAGTGCCACACACCTTTAGGTGCAAACGACCCCTACCTGAAATTGTCCCTCACACCGTTTTGGGGAGTTAGAGAGGGGTTGCACCCCTCTCGAGGGGGATTTCAAGGGGGTGTCCCCCTTGATTCGTCTTCCACTCAATAGAACCTTCACACTAGTGTACGCCCTTTCTACGCCGCACTCGTCCGGAACCGCCAGATGGCGATGATGCCGAATATAACTGCGAACACCACCAGGGCCAGCATCTCGGGAATCACGTCACCGAAGTCGGCCCCGAACAGCATCAGCTTGTTGAAACCGGTGTTCGCCCAGCCGTGGGGCGTTATCTTGGCCAGGGACTGCATCCACTTGGGGAGGATAAACAGGGGCCACCAGCAGCCCCCCAACGGTGCCAGTATCAGCGCGGCCAGTGTCCCTATGGAGCCGGCGGCGCGCTCCGTCTTGACCAGGGTAGCCAGCATCAGGCCGAAGGCCGCCGACATGATGGTCATCAGGATGGAAAGCAGTACCACGGCCGTCGGGGAAAGTCCCATGTCCATCTTGAAAATAAGTAACCCCACCGTCCAGAATATGACTATCTGGACCAGTCCCTTCACAGCCGTGCCGATAAACATACCCCCCAGGATGGACTCCCGCCCCACCGAGCTGGCCAGCAGTCGCTCCAGGGTGTGGTTCTGCCGCTCCCTTACTATCAGTGAGGCCGACTGCGCCGCGGCAAAGAAGACGAACATCACCAGGTAGCCAGGGATAACGTAGTTGCTGGGCTGTTCCGCCTGCACTTCGCCCACCTTTTCCGTCTCGTACTGTATCAGCGGCAGCACAATTGAAGCACTACTCTGGGCGGAAACCGGCCCCATGATAGCCTGTCCGATGTCCGGCATCTCCCCGGTGACCAGTCCCTGCTCCACCAGCAGCCCCACCGTGGTGCTGGAGACCACCTGCTGTGCGCCGACCCGGGCGGAAATCGCCTGGGCCAGTCCGTAGAGGGCCATCCGGGTGTCGGTGGCCTCGGCATCCACCACCACCTCAAGACGGGCCCCGTAACCCATCATTATCCCTTCGGTGAAGTCCTCCGGAAAGGCTAAGAAACCAGACAACTCCTTACTCTCAACCTGCCGGTGGGCTTCATCGTAGTCCTTGAGCCAGACAATCTCCGGTTCACCAGGTCGGAGCTGTGAGGGGTCTTTGGTCTCCATGTCAGCGATTATCTGATGGCTCAGCCTGCTGTCACTCTCGCGGGTTACCAGGTGAAAGGCCAGCCTCTCATCCTGGCCACCGACACCGCTGAACATGAAGTGGAACACAGCCACGAAGAGGAAGGGGAAGAGTATGAAGGCCAGCAGGGCCGGCCTGTCGCGGCTGAAGCGCTTCAGGTCCTTGAGGGCAATAAAGGCTATCTGCCTTAGCTGTATCATTCCGTCCTACCTGCCTCCGGGCATGACCTTGAAGAGTACCCGGCTGATGGTCAGCCCCACCACGGCAACCCCCGCCAGCACTCCCAGTTCCATCCCGACATCGGTCAGGGAGCCTCCCTGGGCTATTATCGTCTTAAAAGCATCGTTGGCATAGGTGTTGAGGGACACTCGGCTGATGGTATACAGTACCGAACCTTCAGATATTTCGAAGAAGGTGCCGCCCAGCATGACCATGCTCATAGTGAAGAAAACGGCAATCCAGGTCGCCTGGTCCTCGGTACGGGCAATCGAAGCAATAATAAGCCCCAGGGCGCTGGCTGCCGCCGCGAAAACGATGGCAATAACCAGACACTCGACGAAGGCAAGGGGCGTGAACACTTGAAGAACGATGTAGCTCAGTCCCAGCAGGATGAGCGTCTGGAGGAAACCTCGCGAGATGCCAGCCAGAAACTTGCCGAAGAATAGCTGCCCCACGCTCAGCCTGGTGGTCAGCAGTCGCTCCAGGGTGCCAAGTCGGCGTTCCTGCACTATTGCCTGAGCGCCCAGGGTGATGGCAAAGAGGACAAACATGGTTACCACGCCGGGCAGGAACTGGTTGACCAGGTCGGGACTGCTGCCCATCGTTTCCTCGGTGACTCCCACCAGCGGGTGCTCCTGCTCCCGTTCCAGGAACTTCTGCGTGGCAATTTCAATGCGTTCCCGGGGGATTCCCTTTCCGGCCAGGGAGTTACTCGTCTGACTGAGCACCGTGAACTCCTGGTTCATCCGCTCCGCCAGGCCCCTTACCAGGCTGGCTACTATCTGGCCTTCCTGGCCGCCGTTACCCCTCTGCCTGAATAGTAACTGCGTCTGCTCCCCAGAGGTGAGCTTCCCGGAGAAGTCCTCCGGTATGTAGATGACCATCAATAGGTCGGACCTCTCCAGCTTGCGGTCAGCCTCTTCCCGGGAAAGAAGCTCCAGGTCTACACTATCCAGTTCTTCCAGTTGCTCCAGCAGACGGGCGGAGTAGCTGCCCCCGGGGTCCTGATTGACTATGTGAGCGGTGCCGTGGAACTCCATCTCCCCGCCGAATGCGCCGTACATCAGGGCAAAGGTTACCACCGGCAGGAGCAGGCTGAAAGCGAGGTCACCCTTATCCTGGAGGTAGATGTGGACTTCGTGTATCGCTACCAGTATTGCCTTAAACATGTCCTAACCCAATGTGGCTGTTCTAATCATATGAGCCTGGCTTGACCGGCCTTGCCAATTGACATATGACATAGCAGATTGGTCTAGTCCCGGAGACTGCGTCCGGTCAGCTTCAGGAAGACGTCCTCAAGCGTTACCTTGTCCGGCTCCCCGATTTGACTCCTGAGCTCATAGGGGGTGTCCAGGGCGATTATCTGACCCCCGTCCATGATGGCCACCCGGTCACAGAGGCGGTCGGCCTCCTCCATGTAGTGCGTGGTATAGAGAATCGTCATCCCGCCGTCGCGGAGACCCTCGATTGTCTCGTAGATATTGTTTCGTGACTGCGGGTCGACACCCACCGTGGGCTCATCCAGAAAGAGCATTTCCGGGTGGCCCATCAGGCCTACCGCCAGGTTGACCCGCCGCTTCATACCACCGGAGAACTTGTCCACCTTGCCCTTCGCCCTTTCGGAAAGCCCCATCAGCTCCAGACGGGCCATCGCCTGGTCATGGGCTTCCTTGCCGCTCATCCCGGCCATGCGGCCGAAAAAGACGAGGTTGTCAAGCGCACTGAGGTCCTCGTACAACGCCAACTCCTGGGGGCAGACTCCGATTTGACTGCGGACGGCATCGGCTTCGCGCCTCACCGAATGACCGCCGATGGTGACATCGCCGCGGTCAGGCTCAAGCACTGTCGACATCATCCGTATCGCAGTCGTCTTCCCGGCACCGTTGGGTCCGAGCAGGCCGAAGATTTCACCACGGTAGATGGCGAAGGAGACACCATCGACAGCTTTCTGTTCATTGAAGCTCTTGTGAAGCTCTTGTGCTACCAGGTACTCTTCAGGCATGACCTCACCTCCCTGAGGTGTCCGTCGGGACCGGACGTTAACGGCGTTAGCGGGTATTATATACGGTAGGTCAAGAGATGGCAACAGGTAGAGAGCCGCGTCTTTGCGATGTGACTGTATGAAGTCGTGATGACTGAGCAGCCCCCATACCTTGACGGCCACTGGAAGGTAGGATAGCATGGAAAGACATAGTCATTTCTCCAGAGGTGATTCGGCGGGCATGGACAATAATGCCATAATCCACACCAGCGGTCTCACCAAGTACTATGGTAAACAAAGAGGCATGGTCGACATCAGCCTTGATGTCCGGCAAGGCGAGGTTTTCGGCTACCTGGGTCCCAATGGCGCCGGTAAAACAACCACAATCCGGACCCTGCTTAATCTCATTCAGCCTACCCGCGGTATAGCGACAATATTCGGGATGGACATACAACAGAAGGGGTTGGAGGTTCGACGGCACACCGGCTATCTGCCCGGAGAACTGAAGCTATACGATAATCTGACCGGGGCTGAGATGCTGCACTATCTAGGCTACCTGCGCGGTGGCGTCGATTGGGCACACGTGGAAGACCTGGCTACCCGGCTCGATTGCGACCTTCTACCACCAATTCGGTCACTATCACACGGGAACCGGCAGAAGATAGGTCTTATCCAGGCTTTCATGAACACACCGGACCTGCTTATCCTCGATGAACCGACTATCGGCCTCGACCCGCTGATGCAGCAAGAGTTTTACCGCCTTATCAGCGAAACCAAAGCCCAGGGTCGTACAGTATTCCTATCCTCTCACATCATGCCGGAGGTAGAGCGTGTATGCGACCGTGTGGCCATAATCCGTGAAGGACGCCTGGTAACGGTAGAAGACATAGACAACCTCAAGGCTCGTTCCATACGGCGCCTGGAAATCCACTTTGCCGGACCGGTCTCCCAGGAACAGTTCACTGAAATATCCGGCGTGAAGGATGTCAGTGTGCATGACTCCGTCCTTACCTGTACCGTAGTCGGTGAGCTTGACGCGCTGGTCAAGGCAGCCTCTCAGGCCAGGGTGGTCAATATCATCAGTCACGAACCCAGCCTGGAAGAAATTTTCCTGGACTACTACAGCGAGGAAGAAAGCATTGCTGAGTAGCATATTCCTGAAGACTCTGCGGGACCGCCGCCGCTCCCTGTTGTTCTGGGGAATTTGTTTCGTGCTTATCGCCGTATTGGTGGTGTCGTTGTACCCCTTGATAGAGAGTTACAGTGCCATCCAGGATTATATGGAGTTACTCCCCGAAGAAGTCATGGCTCTTTTTACCGGAGGCATAGACGACGTCACATCTCCGGAAGGTTATCTCCACAGTGAGCTGTTTTTCCTGGTATTCCCTCTGCTAATCGTGGTATTCGCCATCAGTTTCGGGAGCAGCGCTGTAGCCGGGGAAGAAGAGCAGGGTACGCTTGACCTGCTGCTTTCCAATCCACTACCTCGCTGGAGAATGGTACTGGAGAAATTCGCCGCTATGGTCTTCAGTATTGTGCTGCTGGTTCTGGTCTTCTGGGGAGCATTGGCAATCAGCGGTCATGTTGTTGACATGGGTCTTAATCTCTCCAGGTTGGCGGCAGTCTGTTTCAGTGCCGCCCTGCTCGGAGTTACCTTCGGCACAGTAGCTCTGGCCGTTGGTTGTGCCCGCGGACGCCGCGGTCTGAGTATGAGCGCAGCCGGAGCACTCGTTGGATACAGTTATCTTCTCAACGCGATGGCACCTTTGATTGACTGGCTCGAACCGTTCCAGGTACTCTCTCCTTTCTACTACTATATCGGTGCGGACCCGCTCACCAATGGTCTGAACGGCCCCCATGCGGCGGTACTGATTGGGCTAACCGCAGTATTTGTAGCTGCGGCAATAGCCACGTTCTGGAAACGGGACCTTGCCGTATAAACACCTTACCCATACTATAGTTTCAACAGGGAAGAGGAGGTAATAAACATGGAAGTACTGGCTTCGGGTACCGCGAATTTCCGTATGCCCGACCCCGATGGGCACCGCGAGTACCTGCGTGAGCACCGCGCCCGGGGACTGGTGGACAGACGGATGACCGAGCAGGAGGCGGTGAGTAACCTGGTCAACGATGGCGACTACCTCTGCTACGACTGCACCCTTATCCAGCGCGGGCCCAGTTCCCTTATCCGGGAGATTATCAGGCAGCAGAAGAAGGACCTCTGGATAGGGGGCAGGTTTACCTACCTTATCGTCAACCTGCTCGTTGCCGGAGGCTGCGTCGGTAAAATAGATGTCGGCTACATCGGCGTAGGCCGTGCCCTGAACCGCGTGCTCGATGAAGGCAATATCGAGGTCAACGAGTGGAGCAACTCCGCGATGACGATGCGGCAACTCGCCGGGGCGATGGGGATACCCTTCATCCCCATCCGGTTTTTCGGCGGCGCTGATTCCTTCGAGCACTCGGGGGCCAAGCTGATAAAGGACCCCTACACCCATAAAGAGGTTGTCGTTGTCCCGGCACTCAATCCTGACGTCGGGATGGTGCACGTGCACCAGTGCGACATCTACGGCAATGCCCGCGTTTTCGGTACCAGCGTATCTCCCTACGAGACCGCCGCTTCTTCCAGGAAGGTCATCATCTCCACCGAGGAGATTATCGATACCGAGGAAATCAGGAGGGACCCTTCAAAGACTACCATACCCTACTACCTGGTGGACGCGGTTGTCGAGGCACCCTTCGGGGCGCATCCCGGTGAGGTCCCGGGGCTATACGCCAGCGATACCGAGGCGATTATGGAGGCGTTCCGTGCCTCGGGCCAGGCAGACCCGGAGGCGATGAAGGCTTACCTGGTGAAAAACGTTTACAGTGTGGCTTCCCACGAAGAGTACCTGGAGAAGGTGGTGGGAGTCCCACGCTTGCTGGAGCTGAAGCGCCGGGCAACCATCAAGGAGGGCTACTACCGATGACGAGTGCAACTTCATTCTCTGAGATTGAGGCAATGCTCTGCACCTGCGCCAGCCTTGTTGAGGAAGATAAGGTCTACTGGGTCGGCGGCGGGGGCTATCCCCTGCATTCCGTATTCCTGGCGCACCGGACCCATGCACCAGCAGTCACGATTATCACCGAGGACGGTGGTATCGGGCCACAACCGGCCTTACCACTTGACCCGATGATGGCGATGGTAAGCGCAAGGAGTGGCTACAAGGCCCTGGCCTGGACGAATATGAATACTGTGTGTACACACGCCTCCCTGGGTCTGGTGGACTACGCGATACTGCAGACGCTGCAGGTAGACCCCTACGGGAATATCAACTCGTCATTCCTCGGTAAGGACTACTTCCACCCCGAACGACGCTACGGCGGCTCCGGCGGTGCCAACGAGATGGCCTCTCTGTGCTGGCGCACCATCCTGATGACCACCCAGGAGAAGAGGAAGTTCGTCAAGCGGGTCGATTTCATATCCTCGCCGGGCTTCCTGGACGGCTCCCCCAACGCCCGCGAGAAGGCAGGTCTGCCCGAAGGCACCGGGCCGTACCGGGTGCTCACGCCCGAAGCGATGTTCGGCTATGACGATGAGACTCGCTACCTGAAGCTGCTGGCCACGGTCCAGTGGGTCACGGTCGATGAGGTCCTCGAGAAGATGGACTTCGAGCCGCTCATCGCCGACGAGGTCGGCAAGCTGGAGCTACCCACCGAGGAGCAACTGACGGTGCTGCGCACCCTGATTGACCCAAGGGGACAGACCATCGGCACCGGCAAGTGGATAGAGATATAACCCCGGGCGAGCGGAGCGGGGCGGACTATTCCTGCTCCAGTCTTCGGCGGACTTCGGCGTAGCTGGCCAAGGCCTGCATCGCCCGGGCGCACTGCTCGGGGCTATCGTAGGAAGGTATACCGGCAGCCTTGACGATACTGCTGGCGGCATCGGCGCTGTTATCAGAACCCCATCTCAGTGTAATGACCGGCTTGCCGTACTGCTTCGGTATGGCAGCCAGGATTTCAGCACCCTGCTATATCAGCCCGGCCTCCATGTCCTGCTTCATCAGCCGGATAAGTTCGGTATTCAGTCGGTGGTGCAACTTTTTAGCACTATCACCGGGCCAGTCATAAAAACCTTTCCCGGTCTTCATGCCGTATTCGCCCCGCGCGACATGCTCGGCGATGGGCTTCCACAGGTCTGTACCCCGCCCCCTGGCCGCGGTGGCACTGAAGTCCAGCCCGATGAGGTCCATCCGCTTGAAGTAACCGGTGTAGGCCATACGCCGGCCAAAACCGAACGATATCACGTCGTCTATCAGTTCCGGGTAGGATATCCCCTGGTCTATCAGCGAGGCTATCTCCCGCGCAATGGCCCCCTGGATACGGTTACCGACAAGCGCCGGAATCTCGACATTGATGAGTGCCACCCTCTTACGCAACCCGCGCAGCAGGCTGGCCGTCTTCTCGACCACGCCTGGCTCGGTCTTCTCACCGCCACAGACCTCCACCATCGGTACGAAGTGCGGCGGCTGGAAGTAGTGCGTCGCCACAACCCGCTCCGGGTGCTTCGTGGCCGAGGCAATATCACTAACCCGCAGGGCGGAGGTATTGGTAGCCAGGATGACCGACGGTGGGCAGAGCTCATCGAGCCTGGCAAAGACCTCCTTCTTCAGGTCCAGCACTTCCGAGACCGATTCGTGGATGAAATCGGCACCATTCACTGCCTCCTCCATATCTATCGTAGGGTGCAGTCGACCGTAGGCGGCATCCGCCTCCTCACGCGTAATCAGCTCGGTCTCCGCCATCAGGTCGAGGGCTTCCCTGGCATTCTGCATGGCAGCCCGACTGCTCTCCTCCCTGGTGTTAAACATGCTCACCGGATAGCCGAACCGGGCAAACTCAACGGCTACGCCGAAGCCCATCATCCCCGCGCCGATAACGGCAATACGCTCGATTCCTGGTTCATTCATGTCATCCTCCTCTGATACTGGCGGGTTCTGCTTTCTCCCTACTATAGTCAGAGGGGTGACAGGTGTCAACAGGAGCCACCCGGAGAACTCATTGCCGGGAAATGTCTTTGCCATCAAGCTGGAAGGGTGATAGAATACGGCTCTACACCGAACAGGGAGGTCCATGATGGCAACAAAGATAGTAGACCTGAGCGTACCCATGGAGCCCAATCCGTCACAGCCGGTTGAGGTTACCCACCACCCGCACGCAGAAGGTGCGCCGGCCATGATGCGCATCTTCGGCTGCAAAGAAAGTGACCTGCCGCAGGGGCTGGGCTGGGCTACGGATACCCTGACACTCGGCACTCACTCCGGCACCCACGTGGATGCCCCGTGGCACTACACCCCCACGTCCGAGGGCAGGAAGGCGAGGACAATCGACGAAATGCCCCTGGAGTGGTTCTACGGCGACGGCGTGGTGCTCGACATGCGTCACAAGCCCAGAGGCAGTGCGGTCACCATTAACGACTTCAAGGCAGCACTGGAGAAGCTCGACTATACGCTGAAACCGGGGGATATCGTCCTTGTACAGACTGGCACGGATAAATACTGGGGCAAACCGGAGTACATTGATGAAGGTTGCGGCATGACCCGGGAGTCCACGCTGTGGCTGATTGAGCAGGGCGTACGCGTGATGGGGACCGACGCCTGGGGGTGGGACCGACCCTTCTGGGCAATAAGAGAGGAGTTCCAGAAAACCGGCGACAGCAGTATTCTCTGGGGTGGTCATTACGCCGGCATTAAGAAGGAATACTGCCATATTGAGAAACTGGCCAACCTGGACAAGCTGCCCCGGCCCTTCGGATTCAAGGTAGCCTGCTTCCCGATAGACATAATCGGCGGGAGCGCCGGCTGGGCGAGGGTGGTCGCTATTATTGAGGAATAGCGCTCTCCGTGATAGCTGCCTGAGCCAGACCTTCGGTACCGTGTGTCTGGTTATGTCAAACTAACGAGTACTCCTTCGAGGAACTGGGGCTGGACCTCGTCGCGCTCACGGTCTACCCTGACAAAACGCGGGCTATCAGGGCCTACGAGAAGACGGGCCTCGGGAGACACGCATCCTCGAAAAGACGTGGCTGCAACCCGATGGCGACTACGTGGACAGACTGCTGATGGAGTTGAGAAAACCGGCGGATACACCTTGACAGACCGCGAGGCAGAGTCCAGAATAACGACACATTACCTGGTTCAGCGTCCAAACTCGAAGGAGGAATAGCAGACCATGAGTAATCCTAATGGACCATATCCCGGAAGACAACTATTTCTCGGGCTGGCGGCTGGCGGAGAGCCGGTCTTTGCCTATCTCGTCACCGGCCGCAACCCGCAGAGCAGAGAACGAAAGGCCGTCCGCGTGGGGGACGGAATAAGAATCGGGCCGCTTGGCCATACTGAATACGACCCGCTGCGACACTACACCGCCGTGCGATTCGACGCTCTTTCCGGTATCGCTGTTGTGAGTAATGGGATTCAGACCGAGGCCATATTCGAGACCTACAGGCTCCTGTTCAACACGGATTCCGCACCCGCCCGGGGCTATATGAAGAAGATACTGGACGGTGCCGGTGCCGAACCGGACAGCTACCAGACACCCAGGATTGCCGGGACCATTACATATCGCCGCAGTGCCGCGGAGCCGGTATTCATCACAGGAATAATAACTGGAGGGCCGTCAGCCAGTACATATCGAATTAAACCGGAACCCGGAGGCCTGGTAGGGGTCTCAACGTACCGGGGCGGCATGGAGTCTCCCCGGGCCTTTGACCCTGATTCTGAGCTGCCCCGGCTGCAGTTCACCGGGAAGACCGCCGAAGACCTGGCGAAATACCTGTTCGAGATATCGACGGCTACCTACCAGGGACAGGACATAAGGGTATGCTCTATCGGCGGGATATGCGCTCGCGACGGCACCTGGAGTCTTTACATAAAGAACCAGCACGAATAAGAGCATAGCTCATGAAAGCTATCACACAGTGTGGCATATGTGAGTAGAAGTGCCCGTACAACCTGCCAGTCCGTGAGATGATAGAGAAGAATATCCAGTTCTATCAAGGCCTAACAGGGTGCTGAAAAAGGGGAGTCCAGAGGGCAGACCCCTTCTGAGGGGCACCCCCCTTCTGAGGGGGCTCCCTCTGGCAGGGGTCTGGGGGTGTCCCCCAGATATAATATTTTCTCCTTCCGCAGAAGCTCATTCCTGGCCAGGAAGGGTAAGGCGGCCCATCTGGGCCGCACGGGGATAGTCGAAAGGGTTTTTCATCACCCTGCTAATCAATACCAGGTAGCAATAACATGAAAATAGAGCGCTTCCCGAATAACCCGATTATCAGGCCCAACATGAAGGCCCGTATCGGGAGCAATATCAACGGGCCGTCGCTCATCCGCGCCCCGGAATGGTTGCCCAACCGGCTGGGCAGGTACTATCTCTATTTCGCTCACCACCAGGGCAAGTTTATCCGCCTGGCCTATGCCGACCGACTGGAAGGACCCTGGGAGATATACGAGCCGGGAACCTTGCACGTGAAAGACTCTTTCTGCATCAACCACGTAGCCTCACCCGACGTGCACGCGGATGATGAAGCACGCCGGATAAGGATGTACTACCACGGGCAGACGGAGTCAGGCAGACAGGAAACACACGTGGCGCTATCTGATGACGGAATTGACTTCCGAACCTTTCCTGAGAGGCTGGGCCTTCCATACTTCAGGGTCTTCCGTTGGGATGGCTACCACTACGCCCTGGGTATGCCGGGAAGGCTCTACCGCTCAAAGGACGGCCTGACCGACTTTGAAGGTGGGCCGGTCCTCTTCAGCCCCAACATGCGCCACAGTGCCCTCAAGCTGGACGGGGTCACCCTCAAGGTATTCTACTCGGACGTGGGCGACGCCCCGGAGCGAATCCTGTTGTCCACCATTGATTTGACGCCGGACTGGACAAACTGGCAGGAGTCAGAACCGGCTACCGTTCTTAAACCGGAGCTTGAGTACGAAGGGTCGGACTTACCGATTGAACCCTCGGTGCGGGGCTGGGCACCGGAGAGGGTAAGGCAGTTGCACGACCCGGCCATCTTTCGGGATAACGACGAGACCTATCTGCTGTACTCGGTGGCCGGCGAGTACGGGCTTGC
The DNA here is from genome assembly GCA_016783135.1 of Dehalococcoidales bacterium. GTDB lineage: Bacteria > Chloroflexota > Dehalococcoidia > Dehalococcoidales > Fen-1064 > DUES01. Next base: position 70,400 of record JADHXC010000002.1, read on the forward strand.
CATTGCCCGGTTGATAGAATAATCCAGCCGCGTCAAACATCGGCCGGTCGCCAGGCGGATTCGGTTGGTTGATACTGTTCGGGGTCATTATTGTTGACATCCGGCGCAGAGAGGAGTAAAATCCCCGTCTGGTGAAGTACGAGGCTGCCACAGGCACCGGAAGCAACTTGACCAGGCCCTCAATTAGTGCCATTATCATAGGAATGCATTGCCGGTCACAGGGAGACGTAGCGGGGTGACGAATAAAGATACTCTTGAGCCAGTACCGACAACTCGGCAGGGTGACCGGATATTGCGGAGACGAAGAAGACCCCGAAAGATGCTACGCTCTGTTTTTCTGAACGTTCTCAAGCTAATCAGGAGCAGGAGCGGCGGGTAGCCGGGAATGAACTAGATGTATGTCATCATCGCAGGCTCGGGGATTGTTGGCTTCCATATAGCGTCCCTGCTGGCGGAAGGGAAGCATGAAGTAACCGTAATCGAGCCATCCGGAGAGGTGGTGGACAGTATCCACAGCCAGCTTGACGTCAAGACTGTGTTGGGAAACGCCGCTACCCCCACAGTCCTCAGAGAAGCCGAAGTCAGCCGCGCCAACCTGGTTATTGCCGTCACCAATAACGACGAGACCAATATGCTGGTCTGCTTCCTGGCCAAGGAACTGGGGGCGGCGATGACAGTGGCCAGGGTCCGCAACCCGGAGTACACCGGCTACTTCATCAGTTCTGCCAAATCGCCTTCATCCCCTCGGAAAATTATCCGGCCCAAAAGCTTGGGTGTCGACCTCTTCATCAACCCCGAGGTCGAAGTGGCCGAGAAAATTAAGGGCGTGCTGTCAAGCTTCTACCCCTCCCCGGTTGAGATCTTCGCCAATGGTCGCGTCCAGATAAGGGAGTTCCGGGTCAATGAGGGCGAACTGACCGACAAGCGCCTGCAAGATATCGTCTTCCCTCACCCCTGCGTCGTAGCCGCAATTCTGCGTGGCGGCGAGATAACAATACCCGGTCCCGATGAGCATATTACCACGGGTGACCACATTTACCTGGTCGCCCAGAGCGATTCCATGGAGGAGTTCGGCGGGATGTTTGGCCAGCCTCAGCGTCCGGTAAGGAGCGTGGTGTTCTACGGTGGGGGACGCATCGGCTTCCTTGTCGCCGAAAGCCTGGAGAAACGGGGGATTGCCGTCAAGGTAATCGCCGAGACCATGAGCCGGTGCCAGGAAATCGCTGCCCGACTGGAACGGGCTACGGTGCTTGAGGGCGACGCAACCGACCGCGATTTCCTCATCGAGCAGGGGGTACCATCAGCGGATGCCTTCGTTGCCGCCACGGAGAGTGACGAGATCAACATTCTCTGTAGCCTCCTGACCAAGAGTCTGGGTGTGCCACGGAACATCGCAGTCACCAACAAGCCGGGCTACATTCCCCTGGCAGAAGAAATCGGAGTCGACTTCGCGGTGTCACCCTTGCTCCAGGTTGCCAGCAGAATCAGCCACTTCGTTCTTCACGGTGGTGCCATTTCGGCACCCTTTATCGGGGGTACGGACCTGCAGGCGATAGAGTTTGTAGCCAGCTCAACGGCCCACGTTGTGCAGCAGAGCCTTGCCGAGGCAGGTCTTCCCAAGGAAGCGATAGCCGGGGCCATAGTCCGTGACGACAAAGTCACCATCCCGCCAAACGACACCGTGATACGAACCGGCGACCACGTTCTGATAGTATGCCGTCCTTCAGCCACCCCTGCTGTGGAGCGGCTTTTTAAGTGAAGCTTAGTAGACAATGAGAATTAGGATTGTCTGCCATTACCTCGGACTGCTTATCGCCATCCTCGGCTTCTTCATGCTCCTCCCCCTGGTCTGGAGCATCCTCAACAGGGAACCTGCTTCCGCTGCCTTTGCCACCTCGGCAGCCATCTGCGCCGCCTTCGGTCTCCTCCTGTATTGGCTGATTCCCGTCGGTGAGGGCAAGTTGAGCCGTCGGGAAGCAATTCTGGTAGTCGCCGGCGGCTGGATACTGGCTTCTCTTTTCGGTTCGCTTCCCTACGCTCTGGCAGGGACCTTTCCCAGCTACGCCGACGCCTGTTTTGAGTCAGTATCCGGCTTCACAACCACCGGGGCTACAGTCCTGACCTCCATCGAGACCCAGTTCGAGAGTATCCTTCTCTGGCGCTCCGTCACCCAGTGGCTTGGGGGCATGGGCATAATAACGCTCTTCGTAGCCCTGTTTCCGATGCTGGGAATCGGCGCCGCCCACCTTGTTGAGGCGGAGATGCCGGGGACGGAGGCCGGACGGCTGACGCCACGCATCCGCGACACCGCCAGAGCCGTTTGGTTGCTGTACATGGGTTTCTCCGCGCTGGAACTCATTATGCTTCTTATCGCCGGTCTCTCGCCCTTTCACGCACTGACCGTCACCTTCAGTACCATGCCTACCGGTGGTTTCACCGGCACCAATCTCAGCATTGCTGCTTTTGACAGTGTATTCGTTGAGGGGATTGTCATCTTCTTCATGATGATGGCCGGTGTGAACTTCGGGCTGTTCTACTTCCTCCTGTGGAAGCGCCAGGCGCGGCAGCTCCTCAGGAATCCGGAGCTGAAGGTGTATTTCGGCCTCCTTATCGTCGTTTCCCTGCTGATTGCACTCAATCTCCTCACCACCGCCGACCTGGGACTATCGGCGGGAGAGGCTTTCAGACAGAGCACCTTCCAGGTGGTATCCATCATGACGACTACCGGCTTCACCACCGCCGATTTCAATATCTGGCCGACGTTCGCAAGGGCTGCCCTGCTCATGTTGATGATAGTAGGAGCCTCGGCCGGCTCTACCGGAGGGGCACTCAAGGTCATCCGCCTCGTGGTGCTGGTGAAGTACACCTATAACCAGGTCATACGCGCCTTCAACCCGCGGGCCGTGGTCCCGATAAGATTGGGGAAGGCAATACTGTCAGACCGGGTTGTATCCAGGATTATCGGAATGACGGTCCTCTACTTTCTTACCATTCTTAGTGCGTTCCTGGTAATGAGCGCCGTGGGCCTGGACCACGAAACCGCTCTGTCTTCCGTTATTGCCAGCGTGGGTAATGTGGGCCCGGGTCTGGCCCTGGTAGGACCGACGGCAAACTACCAGTTCATCCCGCCTCTTGGCAAAATCGTACTTATGGGCTGTATGCTGATAGGACGCCTCGAGCTCTTCACGATGCTGGTGCTGTTCACTCCTTCGTTCTGGAGATGGCGCTAGCCGACTGACCGAGCAAAGTAACCCTTCCACAAGCGCTATTGTAGTTTTATCCTGACAGGGATATAATAGCCTTTGCTCTATAATCAAGGGCATGTGAGGGAATGGAGTTTCATAGAATCCTGGTGCCGGTGACCGGCACCGAGTCGGACGAAGAGGCAATCAGGCTGGCGTGTCGGCTGGCCAGGAAGGACAAGGCTGATATTCTGGCCGTCTATGTCATCCCGATAGAGCGCACCCTGCCTCTGGACGCTGAAATGGCGGGTGAAGTCGAGACGGCGGAAGCAGTTCTGGACCGCATGGAGGGAGTTGCCGCCGCAGAGGGCTGCACCATAACAACAGACCTCTTGCAGGCTCGCGAGGCTGCACCGACCATCGTTGATGAAGCAGTCGAGCGGGAGGTCGACCTTATCCTGATGGGCGCATCCTATCAGAGGCGTTTCGGGCAGTTCAGTCTGGGTGACACAATCCCCCACGTACTGAAGAATGCACCCTGCCGTGTGATATTATTCCATCAGTACTTCCCCATACCTGAGGTTTCAAAATGAAAGTTGTTATCATGGGCTGCGGACGAGTGGGTGGCCGCCTGGCGGGATTGCTGGAGAGTGACGGACACGAGGTCACCATCCTGGATAACGACTCCTATAGCTTCCGTCGGTTACCGCCTGGCTTCAAAGGGACCGCCCTGCTAGGCAACGGCATCGATGCGGACGTGCTCCGCAGAGCCGGCATAGAGGAGGCCGATGCCTTCGTGGCAGTGACCCAGGGAGACAATCGCAACGTCATGTCATGCCAGATTGCCAGGCACATCTTCAACGTACCCCGGGTGGTCTGCCGCATCTATGACCCTCTGCGCCGGGACCTGTTCGAAGAACTGGGCCTGGAAGCGATAAGCCCGACAACAATCTTTGCCCAGATACTCAGGGAGAAACTCGAAGCTCCGGGTCCGCAGAGAGAAGCCCGGGCTGAGGAGTCCTAGCCATGTATATCATAGTCGTTGGCGGCGGCAGGGTCGGTTACTACCTGACCAAAGCCCTGCTGGCCGAAGGACACGAAGTCCTGGTACTGGAGAGGAGTGCCACCATCTGCGAGGCCCTCAATGAAGAACTGGGCAGCATCTGCGTGCGCGGGGACGGTTGCGAGACGACTACCCTGAGCGAAGTCGGCACCGGCCGGTCCGATATGCTCATCGCCGTGACCGGTGACGATGAAGACAACCTGGTCGCCTGTCAGGTCGCCAAGCACCTTTTCCATGTTCCCCGCACCATCGCCCGAATAAGGAATCCGAAAAACGAGGATATCTTTAAGGAACTGGGCATTGACGTTACTATTAACAACACCAACATCATCCTGGAGAATATTGAAGGAGAGGTGCCCACGCACAGCCTGACACACTTGCATGACATCAGAGACAAGGGACTGGAGCTCGTGCAGGTGAGAATCCCCGAGAACGCAAGTACGGTCGGCAAGCCGATAAAGCAACTGGAACTACCAAAAGATAGCGTGCTGTCCCTCATAATACGCAAGTCTCGCCGGCCGATTGTGCCTTCCAGCAACACCATCCTCCAGGCAGAAGACCAGGTGATAGTCGTTACCTCCCACGAGTCTGAAGACGAACTCCGTGCTGTCCTGAGGGGCGAATAGACAGACACAGCCCTGATTTCTGGCAACCATCTGATTCCCGCAAACCGCCTGATATCCGGTAACGACCGGATATCAGGCAACCGCTGGCGCCAGGAGGTCTGTAATTAGTGCGGGTAAGCTCAACCGGTTCTGGACGACGGCGGCCCTCCTCCTGATTGCCGTCACTGTCACCGGCAGTCTGATTACCTGGGCAAGATGCAGCCCTGGCCAGCCTATTGAAATTTCACTGCTGCCGGAAGAGGAACCTGAAGGCGGCATTGCCATCAGTGGTGCCGTTACCAACCCGGGATACTATCCGCTGACCGGTAGCGACTCGTTGGAAGCCCTTCTCAGTGCTGCCGGAGGCACCACCGAAGAGGCCGACCTCACCGGCCTGAAACTCTTCGTTCCCGAGACGACGCCGGGACCGCAACCCCAGAGAATCGATATCAACCGGGCCGAGGTGTGGCTGCTTGAAGCCCTGCCCGGGATAGGCCCCTCCAGAGCGCAGGCGATAGTAGACTACCGGCAGAAGAACGGACCGTTTCGCAGCACAAACGAGCTGATGAAGGTGGAAGACATCGGGACGGCAACTTACGAGCGAATCAAATCCCTGATTACCGTGGCTGACTAGTCTTCAAGGTGGGAGAGCGTGTCGCTTATCTATCTTAGCTGTGCCTGGGTGGCCGGTATCTTCCTGGGGTCAGTACTCGGTTTTCCCCTGCCGTTCCTGCTCATCGGTCTCCTTCCTCTGCCCTTGCTCCTTGTGCGCCCTCTGCGCCGGAAGGCCACTGTCCTCGCCATTCTCTGTCTGCTGGCCCTCTGCGGAGGGAGCCTCCGTTTCCAGTCAAGCCTGCCGGTCATTGACGAAGACCACCTCCAGTTCTACACGGACACGGGCACCGTGGAACTTAGGGGGACGGTGTCCGATGACCCGGAAACCGGTGATAAAACCGCGCAGCTCCGCTTCTCCGTCCGGGAAATCCGCGTTGCCGGTCAATGGCGGGCGATATCCGGGACTGCCCTGCTGTTCGTGCCGCCATACCCTTCTTACGACTACGGTGACGTTCTCCAGGTAACCGGCAAGCTGGCCACGCCGCCGCAGTTGGATGACTTCGACTACGCCGCGTACCTCGCCCGACAGGGGATTCAGGCCACGATACTCTACCCCGGGATAGAGGTCCTGGACACGGGAAAGGGCTCCCCGGCACTGGTCTGGATATACTCATTGAGGCACACTCTATCCCGGTCCCTGGCGGAGATTCTGCCCGAACCGCAGGCGTCACTGGCCCAAAGCCTTATCCTGGGCATGCGCAAGGGTATCCCATCATCCCTGAAGTCGGACTTCGCCCATAGTGGCACCACACACCTGCTGGCCATTTCCGGCCTCCATCTAAGCATTATTGCAGGCATGCTGCTGGACATCGGTGCCCGTCTCTTCGGCAGAAGACGGTACGGACATATCTGGCTGGCTCTGGCCGGGGTCTGGCTCTACGCCGTGATTACGGGGATGAACCCGCCGGTCTTCAGGGCCGCTATTATGGCGAGCCTCTTCCTGGCCGCCGGGATGCTGGGCAGGCAGCGCAGCGCCATCACAGGGCTTGCCTTCGCGGCGGCGATAATGACAGCGGCAAACCCCCAGACCCTGTGGGACGTAGCCTTCCAGATGAGCTTCCTGGCAATGGCCGGACTTATCTCTGTCTCGCCTTTCCTGCAATCCTGGGGCAGAGAGGCGGTCAACCGGGTATTCGGTGAAGACGGCGCCGCAACATCAGCGGTGCGGTACGTAACGGACAACCTCAGTATAACCCTGGGTGTTCTGGTTACCGTCTGGCCGCTGATTGCCTACTACTTCGGCATCATATCACTGGTCGCTCCTCTGGCTACGTTCCTGGCCCTGCCGGCACTGCCCTGGGTCATCGTCACCGGGATACTGACCGCCGGGCTGGGACTTATCATCATACCTGTCGCCCAGGTAGTAGGCTGGCTGGCCTGGCTCTGCGCTTCCTGGATGCTCCTGGTCGTAACCGGCCTGGCCGGTATCCCCGGGGCATCCATTGAGGCAGCTTCGGTCAATGCCGGCCCGGTACTGGCCTACTATGTGGTTTTCGCCACCGCCGTCTGGCTCAGGAAGTACTGGCCGCAAGCATCCGGCGCGGTCCAGAAGGGCACCGGCATCCTCGGCGGACTCTCCAGGAGGTGGGTCTTACCGCCCCTGGCTGCGGCGGCGGTTCTGGCAATCATCGTCGCAGCGGACATGCCCGACGATAACCTGCACGTCAGCTTCCTGGACGTCGGTCAGGGGGATGCCATCCTTATCCAGACACCCGCCCGCCAGGACATCCTCGTGGACGGTGGGCCCAGCCCCCGGGATGTTGTCCTGGCATTGGGCAAGAAAATGCCCTTCTGGGACAGGACTATCGACCTGGTCGTGCTGACTCACCCCCATGCCGACCACATTACCGGCCTCCTCGAAGTCCTGCACCGCTACCGGGTGAAACAGGTACTGTTCCCACCCCTGGATGGCGACTCCCCGCTCTGTGATGAGTGGCTTAGCCTTATCGAGGAGAAAGGGATAAAGCAGACTATCGCACAGGCAGGACAGCAAATCGACCTGGGCACGGAGAGGGTCACGATAGAAGTGCTCAATCCCCTGGTACCGCCCCTGGCCGACACCGTGTCGGACATCGACGACAACGGGGTAGTACTGAAGATATGTGCCGGCCAGGTAAGCTTCCTGTTTACCGCCGATATTTCATGGCAGGCGGAATACGAGCTACTCAGACGCCGCGCCAACCTGAACAGCGTGGTGCTCAAAGCAGGGCACCACGGCTCGGATACTTCCACCAGCCAGGAGTTCCTGGCGGTGGTTGACCCCTGCGTGGCGGTGATATGCGTGGGTGAGGACAACAGGTTCGGTCACCCCGCCGAAGGAGTCACACGTAGACTGGCGGAGGAAGTCGGCGCTGACAATATCTACCGCACCGACGAGCACGGCACGATAGAGTTCATCACCGACGGCGAGGGGCTGTGGGTAAAGGTGGAGAGGTAAGGGGGACTTTGCCAGTCAGATAACCGTTGCCATTGCCAATCGGTTGGATAAGTTGGCATAAATCAAGCTATAATTAGATGTACTACAATGCTACGGAGGTGCCAGTGTTAAGGGATATAGTGCTAAAGAATAGAAGCTATCGGCGATTCTACCAGGATGTTGCGATAGAGCTTGAGACATTGAGAGAGCTTGTTGACCTGGCGAGATTATCTCCGTCAGCAGCCAACCGACAGGCCCTGAAATACATACTTTCCAGTGACCCTGAGAAAAACGCCTTAATCTATCCGAATATTCGCATGGATGGTAATCCACCTGAAGGCGAAAGGCCGTCCGGGTATGTCATCATCCTTGAAGATACAGCGATAAAACTTATTCTGGCATGTGACTACGGGATAGCGGCCCAGACGATTCATCTGGGTGCTGTAGAAAAGGGTCTTGGCGGCTGTATGATAGGCAACGTTGACCGGAACGGGCTCCGTAAAGCCCTGGATATACCTGCACAATATGAGATTTTGCTGGTACTGGCTCTGGGTAAACCAATAGAAACGATGGTTATCGAGCCTGTTGGGGAAGATGGAGCTACCCAGCAATGGTGGGACAACGACCGTGTGCGCCATGTTCCCAAGCGCTCTCTGGATGATATTATCGTGGGTTGAATCTTTACTGATACCCGTTCTTAAGCATGCAGGATGCATTGTCAAGCCGCCAGATTGAGTGCTGGTGGTCACGGTTCCGCTTCATTCTGCCCAGCCACGGCCTGGGATGGGCAATCCGGTACATTGACAAAGCCCCCGGTGAGGACTAAACTCTAGTCCCAGTATCGAAAGCTGCGTGTGCCTAACTGACCCAGACAACGGCGGAAACTGTAGCAGTCTGTTGTCCGTGCAGGAGGTGATGCCTATGCCAGATAGTGGTCCGTCTCCGCCTTTTCAGGGAGGCACGGGCTGGCCTTCGTGATGTTCGGAGATGGACAGGATCAAGACCGTTTGTGAAAGGAAGGTGATGAGTATGGCAAAGTACCTGCTACTCTGGGAACTGAACCAGGACAAGATGCCCGATGACCCGAAAGCGCGCGGCGAAGGCTGGGTCATGATGCTTGATATGATCAAGCAGGACCTGGAAACCGGCGTCCACAGTGACTGGGGAACCTTCGTCGGCGAGATGAGGGGATACACCGTCACCGAAAACGACCCGGTGGAACTCATGAAGCTCATCCAGCGTTTCGCCCCTTTCGTCGTCTTCGAGGTGCACCAGGTAGTGTCCGTGGACGACGTCATGAAGGTCGCCAAGTCCCTGTCCGGGTAGCAAAGCGAAGTACATTGGATGGCGTACCTGAGAGGCCAGCAGACCAAGGATAGGCTGTTGGCCTCTGCCTTGTGAGGGCCATTGTCAGCGCCTGCGGCACGCCCACGCCGGTCGGACCGCCTTGACCCTCCCGATGCGAATCCCTTAGAATGGCTTCAGTGGACATGAAATACCAGACCCATCACCATCGATTGGAGCCGGCGTCATGAGGGAGGTAGTGGTACTGGGGGCGGGCCTTCACCGCTACGGCATCTACCCGGACAAGACCTTCATTTCCATGGGCGTGGAAGCGTGCCAGCTCGCCTTTACCGATGCCGGGATACAGTGGCCGGATGTTGAGGTGGGTTACTGCGCCTCGGGAAACCAGACGGCCTTCAGCGGGCACGCTATCGCCGGTAGCCTGGGCACCTTCGGGGCCACCATGACCAACGTGGAGAACGCCTCGGCAAGCGGGTGTTCCGCCTTCCGCGAGGCCTACCTGGCCATCACCTCCGGCCTGCACGATGTCGCCATCGCCATCGGCGTGGACAAGCTCCGTTCGTACCGGCGTTCCTCTTCGTCAAAAGGCGAGGATACGGTCAAAGCACCGGAGTCCACCGGAGCGATGATGGGATTCGCCTTCCGCGCCCGGGAGCACATGGCCCAGTACGGCACGACGATAGACCAGCTGGCCAGGGTAAGTGTCAAGAGCCACCAGAACGCCAGCTTCAACCCCTACGCCCACTTCCAGGAGACGGTGACTCTTGAGGAAGTTCACAACGCCCGGACGGTGGTCGACCCGCTGACTGTTCTTCACTGCTGCCCCTGGGACGAAGGTGCCGCCGCAGTTGTTCTTTGTTCCGGTGAAGCAGCCGGACGCTTTACGGATAAGGCCTGCCCCAGGGTGCTCGCCTCCGCCTGTACCGGCCTGACCGGGGGCGACCCGTTGGTAGACCTTACCCAGGTGACCGCCTACAAGGCGTATGACATGGCTGGTTGCGGACCCGAAGACCTCAACCTGATTGAGGTCCACGACGCCGCCACTATCGAGGAAATCCTCTACTACGAAGCCCTGGGTCTGTGCCCGCAGGGTGAAGGCGGGCGCTTCATCGAAAGCGGTGCCGCTGATATAACCGGGCGCAGTCCGGTCAACACCAGCGGCGGCCTGATATCCATGGGACACCCCATCGGCCCCACCGGACTGGGCCAGATTGCCGAAATACTGTGGCAGATGCGCGGGCAGTGCGGAGGCCGCCAGGTACCCGGCAACCCTCGCCTCGGCCTCGCCCACATGGTCGGTGCCGGCGGTGTCTGCTTTGTCCATATACTGGGGATATAGGCGTCTGACGGATTCTCCCCGGCATCATTCGGCGCGGTGTCCCATATCCATCCCCCCCAATCCGAACGGTTGTGCTACAATAAGGCATGTCCACCATGACCCTGATGCACATTGACCTCGATGCCTTCTTTGTCTCCGTGGAGCAGGTGCTCAACCCGGAACTGAAGGGCAAGCCGGTGGTCGTCGGTGGGCGGCCGGACCGGAGGGGCGTGGTCGCCGCCGCCTCGTACGAGGCACGCGCCTACGGTCTGCACTCCGCCATGCCGCTGGCCACTGCCGTACGCCTCTGTCCCCAGGCTATCTTCATCGAAGGCAGCTTCCCCCGGTACCGGCAGGCCTCCGGTAAGTTCATGGCCATTCTGGCCGACTTCTCTCCCTTCCTGGAGCCGCTGGGACTGGATGAGGCCTTTCTGGACGTCACCGGCTTCGAGTCGCTCTACGGCTCCATTCACCGTATGGCGCTGGCAATCAAGCAGCGGGTCAGGGAAGAGCAGGGACTGTGTGCCTCGATAGGCGTCGCCGGCTGCAAGGTGGTCGCCAAGGTCGCCTCCGACCTCTCCAAGCCGGACGGTCTCATCGAGGTTCCGGCAGGAGAGGAGAGGACTTTCCTGACACCTCTGGCTATTGACAAGCTGCCCGGAATCGGTAAGAGAACAGAACAGAGATTGAGGGGCATCGGAGTGAAGACCATAGGTGAGCTATCACTTGTGCCCCTGAAAGCCCTGAAAAGCCATTTTGGTGCGTCTGGTGAGGTACTACACCGCCATTCGAACGGAATCGATAGCCGCAAAGTGTCACCACCGGGCGAGGCGAAGTCCATCAGCCGGGAGACCACTTTCGACAAGGACCTCTCGGAGCGGCCGATGCTGGAAGCAACCCTGCGCTATCTCAGCGAAAGGGTTGGCAGCGACCTGCGTCATCGTGGCAAGCAGGCGAAGTGCGTGACCCTGAAACTGCGCTACGCTGATTTCACCACCATTACGCGCAGTTACACCCTATCACAGACTACCGACACCGACCAGACGATATTCGATACCGGCGTCCAGCTGATGCGGAAGGCCCTCGCTGCGGAAAGTCAACCGATACGCCTCATCGGCATCGGGGTGTCAAGCCTGGCGGAACCGAGCCGTCAACTGTTGCTGCTGGAGCCTTCCGGCAAGAGGCAGGAGCAGTTGGACCGGGCCATCGACCGCATCCGGGACAGGTACGGCTTCAGCGCCATCCAGACCGGCCGCACCCTGCGCCTGAGAGACATCTTCCCCCCGGATGACGGCGGAGACTATACCCTGCAGACGCCGGGGCTTTCCAGGTAACTCCAACACAGTAGACTTGCCATCTCTATCCACCCTCCCTTATAATAGACTCCATCTGCCTCAGGAGTATGTCATGAACAGGAAACGTTTCATTATCGAGATGGGCACCGGGGTCGACCAGCACGGCCAGGACATGACCGAGGCGGCCACCAGGGCGATCAAGGACGCCGTCGCCCGTGTCTGCCTCATCGGCCTGCTGGAGCTGGTGGAGTTGAAAGACCTCGACGGCATGCTCGTTGAGGTACTCGTTGCCTGTCCCCGCCCTGCAGATGTGGATACCGATGAAGTCCTCAAGGCCCTGCCCTTCGGCCGGAAGGAAATAAAGGTGGTAGAGGGCGGCATGATTGTGCACGGGCACCAGGCCGCAAGTATGGGAGATAAATCAGACGAAATCATCGTGGCCAACGCAGCCGTCACGGTATGCGTTGATGCTGACAGGGCCGTCATAAGGAGCTAGTTCAGCCCAGCCACAGGAGAGGAGGCCGGTAAAGATGCCATCATATGCCTATTTCCATAACCGGATTGTACCCCTGGAAGAAGCCAGGCTCAGTGTCATGACGAACTTTATGCACTACGGCACGGGCGTCTTCGAGGGCATCCGGGGCAACTGGAACAGCGACCACAAGCAGATATACCTGTTCCGCCTCAAGGAGCATTACCAGCGGATGCTGAACGGCTGTCATCTACTGAATATCGAGCTGCCCCACACCCTGGAGGACCTCTGCCGGATGACCGTGGAGGTTGTCGTGAAGTGCGGGTTCGAGGAGGATGTCTACGTCCGTCCCCTCGCCTACAAAAGTGGCGAGGGAACCACCCAGGCCATGGGCGTGCGCCTCCATAATCTGGACAGTGATTTCCTGATGTTCTCCTTCCCCTGGGGACGCTACCTGGACACCGACCGGGCGAGGTGCTGCGTCTCTTCATGGCGGTTCCCCGGTGAGGTACCACGCGCCAAGCTTACCGGCCTCTACGTGACCAACGCCGCCGCCAAGACCGAGGCCATTGAGAACGGTTTCGACGAGGCCATCATGTTGACGCCGAATGGACACGTCGCCGAGGGTAGCGGAGAGAACCTCTTCCTGGTAATCGATGGCAAGCTGGTAACACCGCCCGGCTCGGATGGCATACTGATTGGCATCACACGGGACGCTGCCATCACCCTGGCCAGGGAGGAACTGGGCATCGGGACAATAGAGAGGCATATCGCTCGCAATGAGCTCTACACTGCCGACGAGTGCTTCCTGACCGGCACCGCTGCCCACATCACCCCCGTCGCCGAAATAGACCGCCGCAAGGTTGCCGACGGCGAAATCGGCAAGGTGACGGCAAAGCTGCAGGAGCTCTACCACGACGTTATCCTGAGCAACAATCCGAAGTACGCCGGCTGGTGCACGCCGGTATACAAGAAGTAGATTCTACCCCCGGAGGCCCGCATGATAGTAAATGAGTTTGTAACCGGCGTGGTTGTATTCCTCATCGGTTACCTGCTGGGCTCAATGCCCTCGGCGTACATCTTCACCCGGATGTCCAGCGGCAAGGATATCCGGAAGCTGGGCGGGGGGAACGTCGGCGGGCTGAACACCTTCCGTGAAGTGGGCGCTCTGCCGGCCATAGCCGTCGGTATCATAGACTTCGGCAAGGGGGCAGCAGCGGTGGCAATTGCCCACTGGTTGCTGAAGGTAGACCCGGTCTACGTCTTCCTGGCGGCGGGGGCGGCAGTGGTGGGTCACAACTGGATGGTCTGGCTGAGATTCAGCGGCGGCAAGGGCATGGGAGCCACAGTAGGTGCCCTGGCAGTCCTGATGCCGGTCTACGGTTACCTGACCGGGCTGTGGGTTCTACTCGGCATAATTGCTGTGCCATTTGCAATCACCCGCAATGTCGCCCTGTCCATGGGAATCGGCCTGGTGGCCCTGCCCTTTATTGCGTGGCTGGGGACACATTCGGGCATGTTTGTCATCTGGTCGGTGATTGTGGGGCTGATTATTGCGGCAAAGTTTGCGCCCACGGCACTGGGGGTTATATCTCGGAGTACGGGGGTCAAGGACTTCATCCGCGGACGTTAGGCCGACGGGCTAGCCGGACGGTTGCTGGCCGACGAGGTTCCCCTGCAACGACCTCAACAGGCATATAATCTGGCTGCTCTCTTCAAGCATGGTAGTGCAGTTGTAGGCGTCTTCAAGTAGTTGTCCGACGGCAAAACTACCATGGCCGTGCACCACCGCCACCAGATGTTCATTAAGGGCATCGGCAATTGTTTCGGCAAGCTCCCCGGGTTTGACCACCATGTTCCAGCCCAGTACAGGAACCCGGCCCACCACTTCAAGGCCCTCGGCGCTATTGGGGACAATCTCAGTGGTCGTGAGTGATAGGGCGACGGCATAGGGCGGGTGGGCGTGGATAATCGCCTGCGCCGGGGTTGCCTGGTAGATGGCACGGTGAACGGCCAGTTCGGACGAAGCCAATGGTGTCGAACGGTCATTCTTACTGACACCGGTCTCAATCAGATCGTGTTCCTGGAGACAACCGAGCATGGCACCACGACGGGTGATAAGGATGCGGTTCCTCAACCTGATACTAAGGTTGCCAGTATGGGAGGCGACAATCCCCCTGATAAACAGGTCACGTCCTACGCTCTGGAACTGAGTCAGCATCTCTACTTCCTGAATTAACGCCGATTCCCGCACCGCCCAATCAGACTACGGGTAGCAGGAACTACGCCTGACGAGGCTCATCATGCGTAATGTACACCCGTCAACGAAGGAATGTCAAACCGAAAGAAAGCACCGGACTGAAGCCGCCTGCGGTACAATGCTAAGTAATAAGCGCTAAGGCTACAGATGTCATTCTGAACGAATTGAAGAAGCTCTCTTGTTGCGACAGAAAGTTGCGCTTCGTTCTGTTCAGAATGACCTGGTATACCTGTGCGCCGCGGGACCGGCTACCGGCTATGCGTCGGTTTCCTGCCCGCCGGCCAGAGCCTGGTTCAGCTTTTTCACGAGGCGCGCTTTCCGCCGGGCAGCGTTGTTAGAATGGATGACGCCCTTGGTCACAGCTTTGTCCAGGGAGAAGATGGCAACAGCCACAGCTTCCCGGGCGGCCTCAAACTCTCCGGTGACGATAAGCCGTCCCGCCCGGACAACATTGCTCCGGCATTGGGTGCGGACCGACCTGTTGCGCTGGCGCCGCTCTTCACTCACGCGCACGTGTCTCTTGGCTGACTTGGTGATGGGCAATCTCTACCTCCTCGCTCCTTTGGTTCAACACTTTCCCGATTACGCAGGCCTGCTCTGATATCAGAC
The DNA here is from genome assembly GCA_016783135.1 of Dehalococcoidales bacterium. Classification (GTDB taxonomy): domain Bacteria; phylum Chloroflexota; class Dehalococcoidia; order Dehalococcoidales; family Fen-1064; genus DUES01. Next base: position 85,540 of record JADHXC010000002.1, read on the forward strand.
CTGACCTGGCATCAGGGGTATTTTTCAATGGTACTCTCCGGTTGTGGCAGCATTTCAGGTCGGTGGGCTGGTCTCAACAACGCTACCTTCGCCTACACGGGTGATATTCAAAACGCCCCGGATTCTCTCAGCCCTGGACAGGAGCTTGCTCAACTGCGGCAGGTTTCCTATCTCCACGGTAAGGAATATTGAAATCGTCTGGTCTTCGTTGTAGACCAGGTTCACGGCAACGATGTTGACCTTCTCCTCGGCGACCAGGGTACTGATATCGCGCATCAGCCCTACTCTATCCCAGGCGTCCACCCTGATCTTGACCGGGTGCAGCACACTGACCTTGCCCCATTCCACCGGGACCATTCGCTCTTTTTCCTCTTCATTGATGATGTTGCTGCAGTCCTTGCGGTGAACCGTCACACCCCGGCTCCGCGTGATATAGCCGATAATTTCGTCGCCGGGCAGGGGATGGCAGCACTGCGCCAGATTGGTGAGCATATCGCCCGCGCCCAGGACATTGACCTCAGAGTCCGTGCTCTTTGGCCGTGCCGCCTCGATGACCTTTGGCTCCTCTTCCTCCGCGGCCAGCTTGGCGGTAATCTGGTGAAGGTTAATCCCCCCATAACCGATGGAGTTGTAGAACTCGTCCAGGGTATCGTATTTGAATAGCGCCGCCAGGTTCTCGCGTTCGCTGAACTTCATACCCAGCTGCCTCATCAACTTTTCCAGAAGCTCCCGGCCCCGCTCTACATTTTCCGTCCGCTCCCGCTTCTTGAACCACTGCCGTATCTTCTCCCGGGCGTGAGAAGTCTTGATGTAGCCCAGGTGAGAGTTCAGCCAGTCACGGCTCGGACCGCGGTCTAATTTGGCTGCGAGGACCTGGACGATATCACCGTTGTTGAGTTCGTAGTTCAGCGGCACCATCCGCCCGTTCACCTTGGCGCCAATGCAGCGGTGTCCGAGGTCCGTGTGAACACGGTAGGCAAAATCAAGAGGGGTAGAGCCCCTGGGCAGGTCCTTGATTTCCCCCTTGGGCGTATAGACAAAGACCTGGTCACTGAATACGTCTGTCCTGACCGACTCCAGGAACTCCTCTGCGCCGTGCAACTCGCGGTGCCACTCAATCAACTGGCGCAGCCAGCCGACGCCATCCTCGACACCACCATCCGGCTTGCCGCCCTCCTTATAATGCCAGTGAACCGCCACCCCATATTCGGAAACGTGGTGCATTTCATGGGTGCGTATCTGTACCTCCAGAGAGGTGGTACCGTGACATATCACCGTGGTGTGCAGGGACTGGTATCCATTCGTTTTGGGAGTAGCTATGTAGTCGTTGAACTGGTCGGGCAGTGGGTGCCACAGGGCATGGACAATACCCAGGACAGTGTAGCAGTCATTCACCGTGTCCACCAGCACCCGAAGTGCCAGCAGGTCATGAATATCATCGAAGTCCTTGCCAAGTGCAGCGTACCGCTCTATTTTGCGGTGTATGCTGTAGAGGTGCTTGGGTCTACCAAACACCTCAGCCTTCAGGCCC
>JADHXC010000062.1 GCA_016783135.1 Dehalococcoidales bacterium
CTATGCCTATCATGCCAACCCCCTATCTGCGCTTTCCTTGCTTCAAGTATAACCCACACGTGTACAGATAGGAAGACTGACTACCTGATCCACACTCGTGTCAACTACCTCTTGACCGAGTCGTGACCCAAGCTCCTAGCAGTGCTTCAAGGGCTCTCTTGGCGGGAGGCATATTTCCCCAGCCCTCGGCCTCTTTGAGGGTAATCACATCCGGTTGTCCCTGCCCCGATCTCTGGAAGGAGGTCTGCGGCGCCTTTGATTCGAACGGCTTGGTGACGAAGACGCGTTCGTATGAGAGGCTGCAGCGCGGGGCTTGACCGGGTGAGCCCGCCTCGACGCCGTGCTGCGCGAAGCCAAATACCACGTCGCTGTCAACGTTCGAAGGAGGTTTGTCGCTTACGCTGCTAAACGCCCCAGCCGGCCAGAACCACTGGTTGACCTCGACACCGGCGCCGCCAATCTGGATTCCGTCCTTCAGCACCGGGGGCCAACTCGTCGGGTAATTAATGACAACCGATTTCTTCCCTGCTCTGGCAATCGCATTCCAAACAGTCTCTGCCTTGACGTCACCGCTGTAGAAACAGCAGTGGGTTTGGTCCAGTGGGTCTCCGGGGTAATGCACGTTGAAATCGGTAACACCCAGCGAACTTGGCCATGCGCCGGTGGAGATCGATGCCCAGTTGGAAGGCGTTATTGTTGGCAAGGGTACCATGGCATTGTTTGCCCATACACCGTGAGAAATGAACCGGGCAAGCGTTGGCAGCTTGCCGGCTTTACAGTATTGGTAGAGCCTGGGAGTAATCGGCGCGTCCAGCCCCAGGATCACCACCTTTTGTGGTCTTTTCCTCATTGTCGTCTCCTTTCGAATCAGGATACTCGGCTTCCGGCCAGTGGCTAATCGACACTAGGCGATAACACCCTCTCCCCTGAGCTGATCGATATCGTGCCAAGTGTAACCCAGTTCGAGAAGTATCTCCTCGGTGTGCTGCCCTAACTCAGGGGCGGCCGTCCTCACGGTTGCAGGGGTCTTACTAAGCTTGACCGGAGGCGCTACCACCTCGATCGGTCCGTAGCTGGGATGGTCAAGAGTGAGGAAGAAGTCATTCGCCCGGGCCTGAGGGTCATCGACCACCTCGAGAAGCCGCTGGATTGGCGCGGATGGTATTGTGGTGAAGCGTTCTCGTATCTCATCGAGAGTTTTACTGGCGAATGCCTTATCCAGGATGGCGTAGAGCTCAGCGCGGTTTGAGGCCCGCGCCTCAAATGATCTGAAACGCGGGTCGTCGACGAGGTCCTCCCGCTCCAGAGCCTGGCATACCTGCGGCCAGTAACGGTCTGGCTGGAGACACATCAGGACGAACTGGCGCCCGTCCTTGGTGACATAGCCACCGACCAGAGGATTGAAGGATGATTCACGGCCGTGGGGCCGCCATTCGTTGAACTCGCGCCTCTCGATGAGGGCGCCGGAGATGTCAAATGACATCTGGAAGATACCGGTTCCGAACAACGAAACGTCCACCTCCTGGCCGATACCGGTGCGCTCCCGAACGAGCAGCGCGGTCATGATACCGAAGGCCAGCATCAGCCCCCCGAGGTTGTCGCCAACCGCCGGTCTGAAGCCGACGGCATCCACCAGATAGGGAATCGCCGTTCTTGCCCAGTATGAGATGATGTCGTATCCCGGGGAGTCGCGATGAGGCCCCTGCCGGCCGTAGCCGGTAAGCACTGCGTAGACTAATCCGGCGTTGTCCTGGCTGAGGGTATCATATTCCAGGCCAAACTTCGAGATCTCAAAGGGCCTCAGGTTGCTCGTAAACACATCCGCCTGGCTGACCAGGCGGCCAAGAATCTCACGCCCGGTGGGCAACGCCAAGTCGAGCGTCATTCCTCTCTTGTTGATGTTATAGAGCTCCCAGTTGTAATTCACCTTTGACGGGACCCCGGCGCCGGCACGGCCCTGTTCATCTTTGACCGCCTGAAAGTGGCGGTGGGCATCGCCGGTGGCAGGGTTCTCGATGTGGATGACGTCCGCCCCGAGGTCGGCCAGAAGCCGGCCCCCCATCGGAGCCGCCGCCCATTGAGCGACCTCAATTACCTTTATGCCCTCCAGTGCCAGCACCATATTGACCTCCTTACGGCGTTATCCTCTGCCGCGTGGCCAAGCGTTCCCGTTCTAGACGGTAAGGATGTGGATGGTGCAAACGTCAAACCCGCCCTGAACGTGACCGAGCGCCACTCTGGCGTCTGCCACCTGTCTCTCCCTAGTGGGGGCTTCCCCACGCAGCTGCCAGACAAGCTCACATATCTGGGCAACGCCGGTGGCGCCGATGGGGTGACCCTTGGAGAGAAGCCCCCCGCTGACGTTAACCGGAGTCTCTCCACCCAGCGCGGTTTTGCCTTCATCGATGAGGCGGCCGCCTTCGCCCCACTCGCAGAGGTGCAGGTTCTCATAGTGGAGCAACTCGGCAGTGGCAAAACAATCGTGAAGTTCGATGACGTCCAGGTCCTTCGGTCCCAGGCCCGCTGTCTCGTATGCCCTGGTGGCCGCCAACCGCGTCATCGACGCAATCTCGACGAAATCGAGGCTCTCCGGGCTGTACTCCGGAGTCGTCATCACTGAAGCGACAACCTTGACCGGTTTCGTGGTCAACTGACGGGTCTTTTCCAGGCTGGTGATTATGACGGCGGCGGCGCCGTCGCCGGTGGGACAGCACATGTAGAGGGTATTCGGCCAGCAGACCATCCGGGCTCCAAGCACCTCTTCCAGGGTGAAGGCCTGGCGGTACTGGGAGCGGGGGTTGTAGACGCTGTGGCGGTGGTTCTTGACGGCGACCCGAGCGAACTGCTCTGGAGTCGTTCCGTACTCATGCATGTGCCTCACGCCGAGCTGGGCGAAGACACCGGGCATCAACGAGGTGCCCAGGATACCTTCCGGGGAAGTCTCACCACTTGCGCCCGATACTCCGAGCAGTCCCATCTTGCCCATCTGCTCGACGCCCACGGCCAGAACCACATCGTATATGCCCGCGGCAACGGCCTGGCATGCCTCTCTGACCGCTGTCGAGCCGGTGGCGCAGGCGTTTACGACATTTACGACCGGCACGGTTGTCATACCCACTTGCTTCAGCAGGTACTGCCCGATCATATTCGTCTGGTAGAGCGAGCCGGCGTAGACAGCTTGCACGTCTCTGATGCTAACCTCCGCATCCGCAAGCGCGTCTACGATGGCCTCCCGACCCAGGTCAAGGACCGTCTTGTCCGTAAACCTGCCGAACCTGGTCATCCCCACACCGATTACGCATACCTCTCTCATTCGCGTTGTCCTCCCTGGCTGACCAAGCTCCGCCCGTTGCTGGTCTTCCTGAACCGATAGGCGACGATGTCGTTACCGGCAGCGTCCCTGCGAACGATTTCCGTAGTCATTTCAACCGGCATGCCGACGACCACCTCTTCCGAGGATTCGTCATCGGTGATGACTGACCGTACGAGTGGTCCTTCCGGGAGTTTGACAACAGCTGCCACGTATGGCACCTTCACCCACGGGGCTGATTGGTGGATCACCGTGTACGTGAACACCTGACCGCGGCGGCTCAGCACCACCTCCTCCATGCTGTTCGCCCCAAGACACTTGAGGCAGATTGCCCTTGTTCCCAGATATGTCTCGCCACACTGCCGACAGTGGCTACCCACAAGGTGCGCCGTTTCCCCGCCTGACTCGGGCAGTCGAAGATACGGCACTATCGGCACCTGCCGGCTCACGGCCGGACTTTCGTCTTGCTCCATTGTGAGACCTCCTGCAGCCGTCACCCCTTTCTGTGTTTAAGTGAACAGGCTGGCGGCCAGCGAATTGGGCACAATGCTTCGCAGCTCATCAAGCGTCCATCGTCCGTTCTTATAGACTGTCGCCTGCGGTTGTGGCTCGCAGAGCAGGCTGATGGCGCTTCCTGCTACGGAGTAGGTGCGGCCGGTTATACTGCCGGCCTCTTCGGTTGTCAGGTAGACGATGAAGGGGGCAATGTCCTCGGGAAGCGAGCCTTCTATGGAACGCACCGCTGAGGCCATTCCCTGTCTCAGCCAGGCCTGCCGACGGGCTTCGTCGAAGTGCCGCGTCAGGGCGACAGGGCGGACGGCGTTGCAGGTTACGTTGTACCGGCGCAGGTCGTGGGCAATGCCGCGGGTGAAGCCGATGATGCCCTCCTTGGCAGCGGCGTAGTTCGAGCTGCCCAGTATTCCCAGACCGGCACCCGATGAGATGTTCACGATTCGACCATATTTCTGCTGTCTCATCAGAATCGATGCCGGCTGGGTACAGTGGAAATGACCGTAGAGGTGCACCTTGATCACCGAGTCCCAGTCGTCTTCCGTCAGATGATAGATGACGCGGTCGCGGACGATTCCGGCGTTGTTGACCAGTATGTGGAGTCCTCCTAGCTGCTCCACAGCCGTTCGGACGATGTTCTCGCCCCCTTCCTCCGTCGCCACCGTGTCGAAGTTGGCTACGGCCTCACCGCCGGCTTTCTTGATTTCGGCAACGACATCATCAGCCCCAGGCGGAGCGACACCACTGCCATCGGGGTTCACTCCGTAGTCGTTGACGACAACCCGAGCCCCTTCACTTGCCATCAAAGTCGCGACGGCCTTGCCGATGCCACGGCCTGCCCCGGTCACGATGGCAACCTTACCCTTCAAGATGTCGCTCATTCCTATCCTCTCCATATCCGCGTCTGTAACTGCCTCGCCCGATGGGGAGCAAGGTACTCGGCACCTGTGCAAGTTTCGCCACACGCTGGCTGGGGAGTTCAGATACTGCTGTATCCACCCTTTGGTTTCTACAGGCAGCATTCCTCTCCTACCTGGTGCGGACGAGTGGAACACAGGGATTCGCGCTGAAGCGGACCCCTGTGCTTCACTTTTGCTTCGGTTCAGGCTCGCTACCAGGACAGGTAGTCCCTAGTAGTCCATCTCTTTCTTAAGGTCCTGATCAAGCCAGATGCGTGCATATATTGGCGCCGGGTTGTAGAACCCTGCCTCATGCTCACCAAACCAGTTCTTGACCCACGGCCAGGCGTACTTGTATGTGTAGCCGGTCGGGAAGATCACAAGGGGAGCCTGTTCGAGGAAGTAGACGTTGATGTCCTTCATCATCTGGTTCCTCGTGGTGACGTCCGACTCAGCCTCAATCTGGGCTATGATGTCATCGGCATACGGGTCGTTGAACATCGAGAAGTTGAACGGGTCGGTTGGCCTGATCCGGCTGCGCAACACAGCGAAGGGGTTTGAGTTGCCCTGGGCGGCAGCGATTGTGTGCTTGTAGCTGCGGCCGTAGATAATACCGTTGTAGGTCGCATATTCGTACGGCTTTATCTCAAGCTCCACTTCAATGTCAGCCAGATAGGATACTACCACAGAAGCGAAGTCGATGGAAGCCGCCGCCGACGTGGTTACTGTTTCTGCCTTGAAGCCGTCGGGGTAGCCGGCTTCGGTAAGCAGAGCCCTGGCCTTCTCTGGATTGTAGGTGAAGAGTTCCTGGACTGATTCAGGTGTTTCCTCAAGTGGCGTATAGATGCTGGCAGGCCAGGCGGCCGACAGCGGAAAGCTGAGGAGAACCCCTTCGCCGCCAAGCTGCGAATCGATGAAGGCCTGCCGGTCGATCGCCATCGACAGCGCCTGGCGCACCCGGATGTCATCGAAAGGTGGGGTGTCCATTCGCATAACCAGGGCGGGTGCACCCGCCGCGAGATAGCGCGACTTCAGGAGATCGGGGCAGGTCCGCTCCAGGCTTGCCCTCTCTTCCCAGGGGACAGACTCTATGATATCAGCCTTGCCCGTGCGCAGCGCCGCCAGGCGGGTAGAGGCGTCGGGTATGATTGGGAGGAGGAGGCTGTCAGCGAAGGGAAGCTTGTAGTCCTCGCCGTCAATCGTCTCCTTACCCCAGTATAGCGGGTTCCGGACGTAGGTCAGTGAGCTGCCCGTTACGTAGTCGTCAAGCATGAACGGGCCGGTCCCTACGGCGTTGCGCCAGTCGGCAATACCGGCAGTAACCAGCTCCGGCGGGTATATCTTCACGTAGGCGGCGCCCCAGGCAATCATTGCCAGCCAATTGCTGTGGAACTTACTCATCTGGAGGACCACTTCGTACTTGGCCGTGGCAGTCACCGATTCTACCCAATCGAAACGGTCCTTCGGAAGCCTGGGACTCTCGAAGAGACGGTTCAGGCTATACTCAACATCATCGGCGGTAAGTTCCCGTGACGACATCACTCCTGTCTTATCCGGGAAGTAGACGCCTTTTCGAATCGTGAAGATGACCGTGAGCGGGTCCGGCTGAGTCCAGTCCTCTGCCAACATACCCGTTGTGAGGTCATCGGGAATCCAGGCGCTGAAGTTGAATCCAAACTCGTTGGTACCGCGTGGGCCCCTGGACAGGTCACCGATGACAAGGTTCTCCTGATAGAACGAGATGTGATAGTCCGTCATCCAGTGGCAGTTGGCCGGATCCCAGGTGATCGGATCGACGGTTGCCAGGATGCCGATGATCTTAAGTGTGCCACCATACTGAGGGCCAGAGGGAGCCGCTGGCTCGGATGGGCTGGTGGTTTCCTGTTCCTTCTCTTTCGGCTGGTCCGGCGTGCTGACTACCTTGCCGCGGACGGTCTCCCCTTCAGTTTCCGGTGCCTGCGCTGGCTGGCACGATGACAGTATCAATGCCAGTATCACGATGAAACTCAGCAGTAGGCACGTAATTCTACCTTTCATTGGTGTATCTCCTCCTGTTTCGTTGTGCTTGGTCTGCTTTCGACTGCCTTACTCCCACATGTGACACCTCCTGAAGTTACCCACTGATAGCCGTTTCTGTTTAGGGCTTCCCGTTATGTACAGGTCATTTACCTCCCGCCACACGCTCCCGCTTCACCTTGGCACCTGAGTACCGGCCAATCCCACCGCGGAGCCGTGGGTCAAGCAGGTCCCGTACAGCGTCACCAAACATGTTGACACCATAGACCACGATGGTCAGCGCCAGGCCGGGCCATATGGCCATCCAGGGGGCGCGCGTCATATAGGTACGCCCGGCGCCACTCAGCATCCCTCCCCAACTAGGTACTGGAGGAGGGATTCCAAGGCCGAGGAAGCTCAGACTGGCCTCGGCGAGAATCACGCCTGCGACTCTTGTCGAGAACAGGACGATTATCGGTGCCATGATGTTTGGCAGGATGTGCCGGGTGGCTATCACCATTGGTGAACAGCCAACTGCCCGGGCCGCCTCCATGTATGTGTTCTCCTTTATGGCCATGACAGCGCTACGGATAACCCTTGAGCCGCCGATGCCAAGTGAGACGCCGAGGACGATAATGATCTGCCACAGGCCCGGCCCCAATAGAGAGATTATGGCCATCAGAAGGACCAGCCCGGGAAAGACCATCCAAGCATCGACTAACCGTTGGAGCACCATGTCCACAAAGCCGCCAAAGTAGCCCGAGGCAACGCCTATGACGGTCGAGATTATGGTGGAAAGGCTGGTTGCCGCCAGGCCGATAATCATTGATATGCGCGCCCCATAAATGATGCGGCTCAGGAGGTCACGGCCCAGGTTGTCAGTACCCAGGAGGTACTGTGCCGACGGCGGTGACAGGGAGTCGATCAGGTGAACATCATTGAACCCGTACGGTGCCAGCACGTCAGCAGAGATACCAACGATTAGAAGCAGGAGGGTAATGACCGCGCCCGCAAAACCGAGCGGCTTCTCCCGGACAAGTCTTGCGCCCAGACTAACCAGTGCCGACCGCCTTCCTGTTGCCTCTACGGACTTCTGCAGTGGCTGTGCTTGCTCGGCCCTTGCTGTCCCGTGTTCCTCTATCATTTGTACTTAATCCTCGGGTCAAGATAGCCGTAGGTAAGGTCAACAAGAAGGTTGGCGAACAGGACGAAGATTGCCATGAAAATCATCACCCCGGAGACAACCGGGTAATCCCGACGGGAGATCGCGTCAATCATAAGGCGGCCGATACCGGGTAAGGAGAAAATCTGCTCCATGATGACGGCACCACCAATGAGAATGGGAACTTGAAGGCCCACTATTGTCACCACCGGAATCATCGCGTTCTTGAGGGCGTGTCTCATTACCACCACTCTTTCCCTCAGACCCTTCGACCAGGCCGTTCTGATATAGTCCTGACGCAGCACCTCGAGCATCATAGTCCGAGTCATGCGTACCGTTACTGCCGACATGGACGTGCCCATCACAAGTGCCGGGATGATGAACATCTGGAGGTTGGTCATCGGGTCTTCGCCAAACGCCACCATTGTCATTGGCGGTGACCAACCCCACCATATCGAGGGGAAGACAATTATCATGGTGGCTATCCAGAAGTTGGGCACGGCCAGCGAGAGTATGGCAAAACTGCGTCCGAGGTAGTCACCGATTGTGTCCTGACGCATCGCGGAGTAGATGCCCACCGGCAGGGCGACTATTAGCGCTATGACGAGCGCCAGAATACCAAGCTCAAAGGTCACCGGCAGCCTGGCCAGTATCTCATCACTGATTGATGACTCGCTCCAGAGAGATGTGCCGAGGTCACCCCTGATGGCACCGCCGAGCCAGTGAACATACTGGGTATATACAGGGAGATCGAGCCCAAGGACTTGCTCGATTTCCCCCCGGTTAAGGTCAGATATCGGGCCCTGTTCGGCAATCATCAGGTCTATTACATCTCCCGGGATGAAGCGAATCAGAAAGAAGACCACGAGGCTCGCCAGGAACAGCGTGGGTATGACCAATGCCAGTCGCTTGGTAGTGTAGCTTCGCATATCAGTTGCCCAGTAGGACCTGTATCACTCTGATTGTCAACCATTCCCTACTTGCCAGTGTCATCGGATAATCTACTGAACCGGCAGGTCAATGTATGAAGTGTACCCGGTTTCATGAAAGATGTGCTGCCTTGCCGGGATGCCCTGGGTGTCTTCGCCTGGGGGGTTACCCGTGTTCATGTTGCGGTCGAAGCCGGGGAAGTTGCTGCTCGAGACGTCCAGGCGAATACAGTGACCGCGATGGAAAACCTGACTCACATTGCCCATATCGATTGTGTACTCATAGACGACACCCGGGTCTATCAGCTCAGGTTCGAAGATGGACCTTCGATAGCGCGCCCGTATGATGCCCTCGGCAACATTGTACGTGCGGCCATCCGGGTGGACATCGACAAGCTTGACAGCGAAGTCAGTGTCCCGTGCCGAAGTTGAAGCGAAGAGATGGAATTCCAGCGGCCCTGTGACTTCAGCCTCGTCTTTGAGCCCTGGTGTTGTGTAGCACATCACATCTTCCCGCTTCTCAATGTGGGACTGATCTCCAGGGCCGTTCACCATCCCGGAGACAGCGAGAAGTCGTCCCCCCGTTGTTGGAACGGGGTTATGTGGGTCGTAGATGAAGGTATCGGCTGGCTCCGACTTCGGCTCGTCCCTGTTCAGTACACCATCACCGGCTGACGTATTCGCCTGCCCTTGGCTGTGGAGGAAGAACCTCTGCCAGTTGGTTTGCGGAAGAGGCCACGCGTCGGCTACACGCCACTGGTTGGGGCCCATTACGAAATAGCGGATCGTCGGTATCCCGGCACCTCTGCCGCAGAGATACTTGTCGAAGAAGGCAAGCTGGTGCTCAGCAATCCGAGCGCCGACAGCCGTAGAGGCGGGGCCGAAATTCATCTCACCGACTATGGCATCGGGCATCTGGGCAGTGTGAGTCCAAGGCCCCACTAAGACATGCTGGCCTTCGCGGGCACGCGGGGTACCTCCATTCTGCTGCATGCCCTCGAGGTTCTTGAATACCGCCCATGTGAACAGGTCGTACCAGCCGGATACATGGAAGCACGGTACGTTCACCCTGCCATACTTCCAACGGGCATTGCCTGCCGTATCCCGGCCGGGTACGACATTCAGTGCCATTGCAGTCCAGATAGCTCGCACTTCTGGTTCGGCGAAGTGCGGCACATCCTTGAGCGGCAAGTAGTTGTAGACTTCGGCGGGGTTGAAGATGGCCTGGTAGAGCATGCGGCGCATGTTTGATACGTCCTTGCCTTCTCTCTCAAGCCTGTCAGCGACGTCCACCGCCATCATTGGTACCCAGGAGACAGGGATGTGCAGGGTGGCAATGCCGGCAAGCAGAGTCTGCTCATACATCGGTCCGGCAGTGCCTATCCATGGTGCAATTGCCTTGAGGTGGGGGGGATTCTCCATGGCCATGATCCACTGCAAGGACGCCAGATAGGAGCCGCCAGCCGAACCCACATTGCCGTCGCACCATGGCTGGTCTGCTATCCACTCTACCGAATCGTAGCCATCGGAACCCTCCACACTCTGTCTCTCACCGCTCTTCCATTCTCCTTCCGACGCAAACCTTCCTCGAATGTCCTGGATAACCACAGCGTACCCAGCGAAGGCGGTCGTCGTGGGGTTCAGCAAGTCATTGCGGACTGTCAGCAGCTTGTTGTAAGGAGTCCGAACCAGAATGGCAGGGTGTTTGCCCCTATCATTGGGACGAAACACGTCGGCTCTCAGGATAGTGCCATCTCGCATTTCCATCGCAACGTTGCTGTCGGCGCGTACTGAGCTCGTCATGACTTCTGCTCCCGCACTTGTTGGATTTACCTAGACGCTGGGCTACCGAATATCTTCTCGAGGCCGCCGATTTCGCGGAGGGTATCGATGTAGTAGCAGTAGTTGTGCCACGAGACGTCGGGGGGCACCATATGGTCGGGTGATGGGAAGTAGCCGCCCTTTTCGAGGAGGAAGGGCACCTTGGACATCAGTTCGTGGCGTATGGCTTCTTCGCCCTGGGCGAAGGCACGCTTGTCGATGTTGCCCATGACGATGAAATCATTGCCGTACTCTTTTTTAATGGCTACAGCATCGTTACCGGCGGCAACCTCGAGGGGCCAAGTAGCATTGATACCGCACTCGATCCACAGGGGAATGAGCTGGTTGACGTTACCATCGGTGTCGACGACGATGACGTCGACACCGTTTGCGCGCAGCAGGTCGGCAAGCTTCCGGTAGCGAGGCATGATGAACCTGCGGAACATGGCGGGCGAGATCATTGAGCCACTCTTATAGGCCATGTCCTCCCAGATCATGGCGAAGTCCGGCTTGATGTCCTTGAGAACACGCTTGGCGCACTCACTTACAAGGTAGAGCATGTGGTCCATCATGTCCTCGATGAGGGCCGGGTCATCATAGAAGGAAAGGAGGAGGCTCTCAAGACCCATCCACTCCCGAAGGAAGCCGAAGAAGCTGCCGGCGTAGAGACCGAGGGGGTAGTCACGGCTGTTGCACCGGGAGACATAGGCGTCCCAGTCGGCGGGCCAGCGCTGGGGTGTATTGGGGTCGAGGCGTTTCTTGTAGCTTTCCCATGAGGCCCTGTCCTTGACGGGGCGTTCCAGATACTGGGGCATCCCACCTGCGTAGTCGGTGGCGCGCATCACCCTGACCACGGTGCCGCCGGCCGTTCGGATAGTGGTGGTCCGGTCGTCCTCGACGAGGGTCTCGGCTTCGAAGAGCGGTATGATCGGCACCAGGGTGCCGCGTCTCAGGAATCTACCGGTCGCCTTCTGCTGGTCCTCCCAACTCCCCTCCTCCCAGTAGCCCATGCCGGAGTGGACATCGACCATCATCTCCATGCGGTCAAGGTGTAGGAAGCTGTTCTGTCTGAGAGTGGGGCCGTAGAGGACGGCATCGGCGGGCGGAACGATGTCATCCGGGG
>JADHXC010000063.1 GCA_016783135.1 Dehalococcoidales bacterium
ACTCTATTATACCGAATTATGCAGTCCAGTCCAACTCCAGGGTAAAGCGGTGGTGGAGGGGGCAGGATTCGAACCTGCGTAGCCCTTAGGGCGGCAGATTTACAGTCTGCTCCGATTAACCACTCCGGCACCCCTCCCCGTGCTATACCCATACCCAGCCTGAGGGGGGATTCGAACCCTCGACCTGCTGTTTACAAGACAGCTGCTCTAACCAACTGAGCTACTCAGGCAAGAACATTACTACTTCCGCAACCGGACAAATTGCCAGCGCACTGGCCAACGGCCAGCGTATTATAGAGATGAACTACTGTATAAGTCAAGTTTGGTAGCGCATACCGGATTCGAACCGGTGATCTCCTCCTTGAGAGGGAGGTGTCCTAACCGCTAGACGAATGCGCCACAAAGTGACTGGTGTGATACTCTCTACTATTAAGTTATTTACCGGACGAGTTAGTGACCCACACCGATTCTTTAATAATATAAATTGGCTGGGGAAGTAGGATTCGAACCTACCCACACGGATTCAGAGTCCGCTGTCCTACCGCTAGACTATTCCCCAGCAACCCGAATATTATAGCATACGACTATGTCGCAGGCAACAGGCACGCAGGCAAGACCTGTAATTCTGGGCTGCATCGTACAGTTGACAGACTCACCCTGACTATCTATGCTGGACTGTAAGTCCATTTTACTGGGTTTAAGTGCTAAGAAACAGGTGAGAAAGGAGTCCTGGTCATGGAGAGCCTGGCCGCAGCGCAGCAAGCCCTCGGAGTCTCCTTCAACAACCCTCTACTCCTTAAGGAGGCCCTGGTGCATGGTTCCTACACCAATGAGTTTCCGCACCTGGCTCCGGCGACTAACGAGAGGCTGGAGTTCCTCGGAGACGCCGTCCTGGGCCTGGTGGTTGCTGCCAAACTCTATACTGATTTTTCCCATTTGAACGAGGGGGAGATGACCAAGCTTCGCGCCGTCCTGGTGCGGGGCAATACTCTAGCCCGGGTAGCCAGAGACATCGGACTCGGCGAATATCTCCTTATAGGCAGGGGAGAGGAAGCAACCGGCGGTCGTACCAAGCCAGCCAACCTTGCCGGAGCACTGGAAGCAGTTATCGGGGCTGTCTTTCTTGACCAGGGCTCCGGTGCCGCCGGGGACTTCGTCCTGAGGCTGCTCGATTCCGAACTGGAAAGGGCAGTCAGCCAGGGCATAGCCACCAGTTCCAAATCAAAGCTCCAGGAATTACTCCAGGCGCGGGAGCAGCAGGCACCCACCTACCACGTTATCGAGGCTACCGGACCGGCCCACGAAAGGTGGTTCACGGTTGAAGTAAGGCTGGGCGATACCGTGCTGGGCAAGGGCTCCGGTAAAAGCAAGAAAATCGCCGAAACGGATGCCGCTCATGCCATACTGAGGAAACTCCTGTCCAACTTTACAGAATGATAATGCTTTGTTAAACTTTAGTCAGCGCAATCAACTTCTCGGAGCGGGGAGTACCATGGGAAAACGCGACTACAGACATAGAGAGCCAAAGAAGCAAAAAAAAGACACCAGGAAGACGTTGACCAGCTCCATTCTGCCTCCTCCCATGACCGTGGATATCATCAGGAAAGCAAAGAAGCACAAGAAGGAAGAAGAGGAAGAGGTAGAATAGGTCAGGTGGCGGGCTATCAACGTCTCCATCAGGCCGGAGAACTCAGGATTCCTGCGCAGATGGCCAGGGCAAAGCTGGAGCCCTGCTTCCTGTGTCCCCATCAGTGCCGGGTCAACCGTCTTTCCGGTGAGAGCGGCAAATGCTGCGTAACAGACCGAGTTATGGGCCGCGTTACGGCCCGCGTTATCGTCTCCAGCTACGGACCGCACTTCGGCGAGGAGTCGCCCCTGGTAGGCAGAAACGGCTCGGGAACGATTTTCTTCACTTACTGTCACCTTCAGTGTATCTTCTGCCGGAACTATTCCATCAGTCAACTTGGTGAAGGTAATGATTGAACCGGTGGCACTTCACGCAATAGTACATGGTCGTGTACAGGGTGTTTACTTTCGCACCTTTGTCGTCAGACGCGGTGCTGAACTGGGTCTGACCGGGTATGCGCGCAACCTGCCAGACGGGACGGTGGAAGTCCGGGCAGAGGGGGAAACGGGACAGTTACAGAAGTTGCTTGACCACCTTAAGACCGGTCCACCCGCGGCCAGGGTGGAGAAGGTGGATACTGCTTGGTCGGCGAATACCGAAGGCTATACCACCTTCAGGATAAGGTACTAACCTCTACCACCGCAGCCTACCACTCTACCCTGTTGACGATGCTACCTGCGCCTTCAAGTATATTACTTATGTATCGCAGGTAGCAGGATTTGGTGCGCTCCGTCCTCCCCGGTTTCCCTCGTTCGGGGTCAGGGATACACCTGGCGTCAGTCCCCCACCGGCCTTATCCCGTAGTACAGGTCATGATTGAGGAGACGAGGCAGCACCTCAATCGACGTGCGGTAGGTGTCCACCCCACGCCACTCACTGAGTTGCCTCCCCAGTTCAATGATGTCAAGGGCCTGGTTACCATTAGCCAGGAAAAGGCGGAACACGCTTTCCATAATCGGGGTCGCACCACTGATGAAACCCGTAGTCCCGGAGCAGCAGTCCTTTATATTGGCGAAGAGCTCGTTATCCGAGAGCTTGCCACCCTTCAGCCGCTTCCGGCATTTGGAGCACAGACTGCGTTCCGCCAGCGTTGAAAAAGAACGGGCATTCCGCTCAAACCAGTCAATATCAATATACCAGAGTTGCTCCTCCTGCTCTATACCATTAACTTCGCTATTCACACGTCCTTCCCCTCTCCTATAACCCTAGGTTTCGAATCCAACCTCGGCTATCTTGATAAGGTCAAGATAGTCGGTTCTTAGCCCGAGTACCTCGGAAACCTCACGGTCTACCTGATAGGGTTCACCCACAAATATCTTGCCACAATCTTCAACGTCGCCCTTGGTGGAGTCGCCCCAGCAGGTGAGTTTCTGCCGTGCCTCTACTATTCCCAGGTCAAATGGCAGGGTGAAGTAGAGGTCTGTAATCACCCTGTCTATGCCCAGCTCATAAAGGGCATCCCAGCCCCCGGGTGTTTCCCCGCCATACTTCGTATTCGGGAGTAATGTCAGCAGGTTCTGGATGGTAAGGCTGCCTTTCCCATTGACAATCTTCAACGGCGCAACACTTATCAGGTAGTCACTGGACAGGATGACATTAGGTATCCAGAATGTTGGCACCGCCAGTGCTTTGGGCAGGGGATTATCTACCTCTACCCAGATACAGTCCTTGACATCCAGCATCAGCACCCGGGGGAAATTGTACCCCAGGGCCTGGTATGTCGGATACACCGGGTCGCCACCGGGCACACCCTCCAGCAGTATGATATCGGCGTCGCTGACTCGCCTGATACCGTCGATAATATCTGACAGCATATCCCGACTGGTAGTTGCCGGGTATGGTGCCTGATAACAGGCGCTGGGCTTAACAAGGACGCGCCGTGCCCGGGACACCGCCGGCGGTGCCTTGAAAATGAACTCCGAGGCCTCAAATATCAACCCTGGTCTCCTCCGGAAATCCAGATGCTTGCTATAGTGCCGGGTCCAGAACTACAATCTCGGTGCTATCGGGAAGTTCACCGGCCTTAAACTGTGCCTCAGTGGCATCGGCCTTGATAACCGACTTCTTATCCTGGAGGAAGTCTTCAACGCTACCTATCGGGAAATCACAGCGGTCATTCTTGAAATGCATCGGTATTACCACCCCGGGATTCAGTTTACCATAGACCTCCGTAGCTGCCCCGGCGTCAATGGTGAAGAAACCGCCTACGGGAATAAGCAACACATCCACCTTCCCAATATCAGCAACCTGCCGGCTGTTGAGCCGGTGTCCCAGGTCACCGAGGTGGCAGACGGTTACACCATCCACCTCCATGATGAAAATGATGTTGTTGCCACGGTCCTTGCCCTGGTTATCGTCATGGTATGTGGGGATGCCCCTGAACTTGATACCCTTGATATCCGTCGGCGCAGGGTCATTTACCACCCGGGGATTGCCGCCAACCGATGCGACGTTATTGTGGTCGAAATGGTCATGGCTCACGGTGACAATGTCGGCCGATTCGTTTATCTCGCCATACTTCAGACCGCTGCCGACGATATACGGGTCGGTAATAATCCTTGTTCCGTCGTCCGCCGTAATCAGGAAAGATGCATGTCCCAGCCACTTGACCTTCATATTCCTCAGACCTCCTTATTGTTTCTCGGCGAGGGAAAGGGCAAGGTTTACCAGGGTTCGTACCGGCACGCCGGTAGCCCCCTTTACGTAGTAGTTCTTCTGCTTGTCGGTCCTACTGGTACCGGCAATATCCAGGTGCACCCAGGGTGTGTCACCGGCAAACTCACCGATGAAGAGCGCCGCGGTAGTGGCTCCCGCATCCCTGCCCCCGGTGTTCTTGATGTCGGCTACCTCACTCTTGTTCTGCTCCTTGTACTCATCGTACGTGGGCAAGTGCCACATCTTCTCCCCGGCCTCGGTACCGGCCGCAACTACCCGGTCAATCATCTCCTGGTCATTGCCGAAGACGCCGGTACAGACCGTTCCCAGGGCCACCACACATGCTCCGGTGAGCGTGGCCACATCCACAATTCGTTTTGCCCCCTGCTTCCGGGCATATCCCAGCGCGTCAGCCAGGATGAGGCGTCCCTCAGCGTCCGTGGAGATAATCTCGATGGTCTTGCCCTCCATTGCCGTCAACACGTCCGCAGGCTTGAGCGCATTCCCCCCGGGCAGGTTCTCCGTAGCGGGAACCAGCGCCAGGACGTTAACCGCCGGCTTGAGCTGAGCGATAGCCGCCATCGCTCCCATCACCGCGGCACCGCCGGCCATGTCTCCCTTCATGTCACCCATATTATTTGACGGCTTTATAGATATGCCCCCGGAGTCAAAGGTTATTGCCTTACCGGCAAGGGCGATATCTACCTCATCGGAGTTACGTCCCTCATAACGGAGGACGATGAACTTGGGGGGCTGATGGCTTCCCCGGGCCACACCGAGCAACGCCCCCATCCCCAGCTCCTCCATCTGCTCTTTCTCCAGCACCTCGTGCCCCAGACCGTAGGCTTCGGCCACCCGCCTGGCCTCTGTGGCCATGTCCGTGGGCGTCATGTAGTTGGCCGGTTCGTTAGCCATATCACGCGCCAGGATGGCTGCACCGGCCATGATTTCACCTTTACGGCAACCTACCTCCAGCGCAGGGATATTGGCCCCGCCGGAATCGATTATTGTGAGCTGCTCTATTTCGCCGTGCTCGGCCTTGCTGGTGATGTGCCTGCGGAACTGGTAAAGCCCGAGCAGGGCTCCCTCCGCGATTACCTGCCCGGCTGCTTCGTAGTCTATCCCCGCGGTCCCTGCCCCTTGAGCAACCGTGGCGATATTTTTCACGCCCTTACCTCTCAGCATCCGACAGGTCTCACCAACCGCTCCCCGGACCTTATCCCGGTCCAGCTCTGTCTCCTTACCAAGACCAACAACCACCACCCTGGCGGCAGGCAGCTTACCCAGGCTGTGAACCAGGGTATTCTCCCCGAGCTTACCCTTAGTCTCACCCTGCGAAATCAACTGAGAGATAGCCCCATCCAGAGCCCTGTCAACAGCACCAATTTCACCATCGAGGCTCTCCGTACCTTCAAACAGGTTCACAATGATGGCATCAGCCTCGATGCTGCTGATGTCCCCGATTCTAACTGAAATCTCCACGGTATCTCTCCTTTTACCTGCGGGCACTTACATTCCGGCCACCCAGCCAACACCGAGCTCTTCAAGCTTGGCACTGGTCGGTTTACCCTCACTATCCCAGCCCACCATACCGTAGTAGGTCTCTACCGCCCTGGCCAGCTCATCCTCCTTGATGGCAACTCCCTGGAGCGGGCCGGACTCGAAAGCCGTGAGAAAACGCTTCGGCAGGAAATCGTCCGCCTTGGTTTTACCTTCTCGCATGTTGAACGCTCGTGCCATGGTAATACACCTCTCCCCGAGCTTCATCAGCTCCCAGAGGTTGGTGTTCCAGCCGGTGATACCGTTTATCAAATCAGTCATCCTGTCCGAGGCAAACGGAACGAACTGGCAGAACACCAGGCAGTTGAGCGCGTGCTGCCAGAGACTGCCGTAGAGCTGCATCCGCACCTTGCCAGCGCTCAGGTCCTGGGAAGGTAGAGGCTCAAGGATACCCATCGCCTTTGGACCGCTCCCGATACGCATCACGTAGCCGGTATCATGGATGTTGTGGCAGTGGTCGGCACCGGTGGGTGAGATAGCATAGCCCATCCCGAGTCCGGCCTTGCAGCGGGGTTCGTGCATCGGTACCTCCTGCCCCTTGACCTGCATAGCGAACTCCTCGGCACCCTTTCCGATTGCCGCCGCGGCACGGGCACTCCCATCAGCCAGTACATTGCCGATACCTTCCCGACGGGCAATCAACTCTATCATCTCCAGCATTGCATCGGCATTGCCGAAGTTGAGCTTCACCCCACCGGTATCCTTCTCCGTCAGGATACCCTTCTCGAAGCACTCCATGGCAAAGGCAATGGTAACGCCGGTGGAGATAGTATCCAGTCCGTAGGCACCACATTGCTGGTTACCCCGGGCAACCGCTTCCAGGTTATCCACGCCACAGCTCGAACCTAGGGACCCCAGGGTCTCATACTCCGGTCCGCCGTAGGCGGGGTCGACATCATATGTATCTTTGACGCCCACGTGGGGTTTGCAGCGAATCGGGCAGGCAAAGCACCCGCCCCGTTTCACCAGAATCTGCTCATTCAGCGCCTGGGCATTGAGCTTGTCCGCGCCCTCGAAATGGCCGTAGCGGAAGTTCTTTGTGGGCAGATTCCCCATAGCATTGAACGCGGATACGCCGCCGGCGGTACCGTTCTGACTGAAGCCAACCGCCATCCGGTTGGTCTTGACGTCATCCCGCAGCCACTTTGCCAGGGAGTTGACCGTCTTCTCATCCGCCAGTTCCACCTTCTGATGCCCGCGTACGGCTATGGCCCTCAGGTTCTTGGAACCCATCACTGCACCCATACCGGAACGGCCGGCAGCATGGTTAATATCATTGACCACACAGGCATAGCGCACCTGGTTCTCCCCGGCAGGTCCTATCTGGGCAATACGAATCGTGGTACTGCCCAGCTCTTTCTGGATGCTTTTCTGGACCTCGAGGGTGGTCTTGCCCCAGAGATGGCGAGCATCCCTTATCTCCACCCTGTCGTCATCAATCCAGAGATAGACCGGATTCTCCGACTTGCCTTCAACTACTATTGCGTCCCAGCCGGCATGTCTCAATTCCGCCCCCCAGAATCCACCAACCTCGGCCTGACCGTAGCCACCATTGAGCGGTGATTTAGCACCGACACTGTTCCGGCCACCGCCCGCTATCGGTACCCCCGTGACGGGTCCGGCGGCAAAAACCAGCCTGTTATCCGGACTGAGGGCATCCACGCCAGCGCCTACTTCCTTAAGAAGATAGTAGCTTATGAGGCCACTGCCTCCGAAATAGCGCCGGTAGAAGTCTTCTTCGTTTTCATCAGCCGAAATCGTTCCGCTGGACAGATTCACCCGCAGCGTTTTCCCAAAATACCCGAAGACCATACTTACAAAACCTCCTGCTTACTCAAACCAGATAAGACCAACGGTAAGGCACGAGTACTACTGCCCCGGCCCTCACCGCAGCGCGAACTGCTTGATTTCTCTCACAACCTTGTCGATAACAGGCTCTGTATCTCGCGAAGTGTCGATTACGTAATGATTGCGACTGATTCTCTCTACCGATGGCCTCATTTGACAGTACACCGACCAGTCGGCGTCGGAATTGTCCTCCGGGTCTCCCGCCCGGTCCTCCAGCCTCTGTCGCACTACCTCCGGCGGTGCCTCCACCAGTACCATCACGAGCCTGGCATTGGTACGGTCAGCAATGCTGTAGAGGCGCTCGCGGAACCTTTCGGAGAGATTCGTTGCATCCAGTACCAGTGAAATCCCATCCTTCAGCAGTTCTTCAATAAGAAGGTGAACGGCTCGGAATAGCTGTGAACTTTCTCCGGCACTATGGCTGGGCAGTGAGAAGAGGGCCTTCCGCAAGGCATCGCTTTCCAGAACAAGCAAGGGTACACGCTCCGCCAGCCTTCTGCTGAAAAAAGACTTCCCCGTACCAGGTAGTCCGCTGACGACAATCAGGACCGGTTCTGCCACTGGCTCGGGAAGCCCCCTCAGGCTCTCACGCAGCCGCTGGACGTCAGCGACAAGCCGGGTGCTTTCCACAACCCTCATTATAGTGGCTTTTTACCGGTTTGACTAGATGGCAGGGGAAAATAGTCTGAAGCCCGCCGGGATTACGCCTCGTGGTAGAAGGCTACCCCCAGCGTCCCGGTACCACAGGCATAGCCCATCAGGGGGCTGAACTCGGTAATCCACAGCTCGGCGCAGCAAAACTCGGACGCAATCCGCTCCCTGAGTTTTTCCGCCTCTTCGGGAGCGTAGGCATGCATCACGGCAATGTGTGCCGGTCCCGTACCCAGTTTTTCCCTCATCGTCTTTAGGAGCCGCTCCACACCACTCTTCTGGTTCCTGGCTACCCCGATGAAGCGCAGGACCCCGGACGAAGACATGGTGAGTACCGGTTTGACATTGAGTGCCGAACCCACCTGCGAGGCGATTTTCGGTATCCGCCCGGAGCGGTAGACGTGACGGATTGTATCCAGAAAGATGATAAACCCTATCCTTTTCATCATGTCTCTGGCCGCTGCGGTCACCTCAGCCAGGCTTCCCCCTTCGGCAGCCACCCGTGCCGCGGCAAGCACAATGAAGCCCTCGGCGGCAGTGCAATTCAGGGAGTCCAGTACCTCTATCGAGACCCCCGGTAGCTCTTCCTTCAGCATCTCACGAGCGTCCAGAGCGGCATTGTATACCGCGCTGAGTCCGGACGAGAGCGTGATGCAGAGGATACTCTCCGTCTGCTCGCTCACTTTCCGGTAAGTCTCAAGGACATCCCCGGGAGAAATGGAGGAGGTCTTGAATGATTCCGGGTCCTGGAGGAAAAGCTCGTAGGCCTCTGATGGAGTGACGTCCACCCAATCATGGTATAGTTTGCCCCCGTGGTAGAAGTTCAGGGGCATCACCGTTATCCCGTGCTCCTCAACCTGTCCCCTGGTGAGACAGGCTATACTATCGGTAACGACGGCTACCTTTCGCATGGCATACCTCCACGAGATGGCGGTCTAGGTCGCCGCCGGATGTCCGCCGTGTCTCAGTCTGTGGTCCAGGAAGGCCGGAACTAACAGAAAGACTAACAGCAGTAGAATCAACGCGAGAAAGATGGGAAAACCGACCCTGCTACCGGCAAATGCAATCGTTGCCAGCGTCAATACACCGGATATCCCTAGTGCCACCACCTTCAGGCGGCGCTGCCTCAAGCGAATGAATACGACTGCCGAAATTGCCAGCACCAGGAAACTCAGGACAATCCAGGGAGCAAAGTCATTGAGCCGCCCGAGATTGAGCCCGGCGAACTTGTTTTCCTGCTGCGCCGCCAGAAACCACCCGACAAAGCTCGGTACCGGCAGCAGCATCAGGGCACTGTACAGCCAGTCCTGCTTGATACTCTTGATTGTGATGTAGCACAGTAACCACAGGACCAGTGGAACGTAGGCGAGGAGCGTGGCCCAGGCCCATCCCGTGGGCAGGTAGAGCAGGAGCAGACCGGCGGCGACAACCGGCAGCAGGGCATACCCCAGCCAGGGGAAAAGCCAGCCTGGTTTCCCGCGGCACCAGCCGTAGACGGCAGTGGCCATCGCCGAGCCTATCAAGACCGGAAGCCAGGCAATACCCCACCACTTGAGGGCAAATAACGCGGCAAAGAGAAGGTGAGGCAGCGAAGCCAGCAACGCCTGTCTCCAGGTACCCTGGCTGTGCGCTTCATATATCTGGCGCGCCACCAGTCTGGCCGAGCCAAGCACCCCGACGCACTCTCTGGCCGCTTCCTCATCAGACAGGCCGGCTTCCTTCATCTCCTGGAGCCTGTCCTCGGCATGCGTTTCCAACTCGGTGATAACCTCTTCTTCGGCGGTTGGGTCAATCCTGAGGTTTTCCCGAATGTCCTTCAGGTAGCGGTCCAGTTCGGTTGCCAATCCCCCACCTCACCTCACGGTGTAATCGGCTTAAAGACCAGGTTCATCGCCGTGAAGAAGTCCTGCCACTCTACCGTCTTCTCCGCCAGGGTGGCACGACCCTTTTCCGTAATATGATAGTACCGCCGTTGCCGACCACCGGATAATGGCTGCCACCTGCCTGTGACCAGACCCGTCTTTTCCAGGCGGTGCAGGGCCGGGTAGAGCGTACCTTCCTTAAACTTGAAGTAGCCCTGGCTCCTGCCCTCGAGCTCCTTCATTATCTGGTAACCGTACATCGGCTGTTGACTTATCAGGCATAACAGCAGGGAATTGATATTGCCCTTCATCAGGTCTTTCCTGCCTGCCATCTATGTCACCTCACTCACGTAGTATCCGCAATACCTAGAACGGCTAGGTATTTATAACATACAGGGAAGACCTTGTCAATAGAACCTTGTGTGGCCCGAAAGGTGAAGAATATAAGAAGGACCAGCACCCACAATGAAGAGAATCAGTCTCTCAACGTCGGGTAGCTGGTCCCATTGGTTCGGAAGGGGACCGTTGCCTACTGGTTACGCCTGGATCTCGTCCTCAAGTACCACCCTGGCATCCACCGCCACGGCACCGTCACCATAGGCAAAGACGGGGTTCAGGTCCAGCTCCTTGATGTCCGGGGTCTTCTCGACGTAGTCAGAGACCTTGAGTATCAGGTTCTCAAGATTGCCCACATCCACTGCTTCCGAGCCCCGGTATCCCTCGAGAATAGGATAGCCCTTGATATCCCGAATCATCTCGGCAGCGTCCCGCTTAACGAGAGGCACAATCCGGAAGGAAACGTCCTTCAGGATTTCCACCAGAATGCCGCCGAGACCGAACATCAGCACCGGGCCGAACTGGGCATCCTTTGACATGCCGACAATCACCTCGACCCCGGGGCGGGCCATCTTCTGCACCGATACTCCCTGGACTTTGGCATCCGGAAAGGCCTTGCCGATAGCCGCTATGATATTATCGTAGGCTTTGCCCACCTGCTCCGCTGTCTCCAGGCCCAACTCAACCCCGCCGGCATCACTCTTGTGCACCACATCGGACGAGGCTATCTTCAGTGCTACCGGGAAACCGAGTTCTTCACTGATGGAAATCGCCTCTTCACGTGAAGATGCCAGCCTGGTATCAACAACATTTATCCCGGCCTGCTTGAGCAGGTCCTTGGCCTCTACCTCGGTTAACAGGGTTCTGCCCTCACTCCTTGCGCGGTTTATAATATCTTGCCCAGTCATAGAAGCTATCCTCCGAATCAACATTCAACTTGATTAGTCTAGCAAATAATAGCACCTTTTGCCAAGTAGCTGCAACGTACTCAATGCAACACTCATGTGACCACCGCCTGTTCACCGACGGAACCAGGCACGCGTTCGAACCGGACCCGGAGCACCTCCCGGGTGTTTTCGGTAACCCTGGCCCGGTCATCTATGCGCCATCCGACAACCCACAGTATATCGTCCCCTGAACAGACCACCGGCACCCGCGGTCGCCAGGC